>CAYJVA010000007.1:0-19775 GCA_964373465.1 uncultured Gammaproteobacteria bacterium | reverse complement strand
AAACTATTGTTGAATGCAGTTCTTTTTGGCGCCATAGTAGGATCTGAGGGACAAGAACATGAACGAGTCAGAGGGATGTTAACCTCACTACACGGTGTTGTCAATACTGTCATACAACAAGAATCACAGATGGAATATCTGATAGCAGATAAGATATCTAAAGGAGAAGAAAGTCTCACTGCATTTCTTGATACCACGCAAGAGAAAATACTCTCCCTCACTCCTCCACCCCTTAAGAAGATAGGAAATATAGTCATAGTGACTCCTGTGAGATGGATCGTAGTTAAACCTCTTGATGTACTGACTGAAGTAATGGATAAAGGAATTATGAAGGGCGCAGAAGAAATAACGCAACTCACACAATACACTACACAGACCATGACGCCACTTATCCATAAGATACAGAAAGTAATTACTCTTGAATCACGTATACCACAATCAATAAAATTAGGATTTACTCTTTCTTTTGAACGCTACTTTGATTCATCACACACCACCATCAGTGATATATATATTGAAGAAGTAGGGAGAGATTATGTGATTGTCTCATGGAAGACTAATCATCATACGTATAACAATAAGGTGAATTATGGAGAGACACTGACGTATGGTATGGAAGCATGGGGAGAAAACTATGTGAAAGATCATGTGGTAAAGCTTACTCATCTGAAACCAAAGACTCATTATTTGTTTGAAGTGATGTCGCAGGGAAAGAATTATATCTATGATGCGTATTATGGAGTAACGACAAGGGAGTAGATTAAAAAATTGAAAATGCAATTTTTAACTTTTGACTTTTAATTTTTAATTTATACTGTGCCAAGGAGGAGATTCGAACTCCTAATCTTACCCTTAGGACGGGTCTGCTCTTCCAATTGAGCTACCTCGGCAAAGAGATTGATATAATAATACTCACCTCATTACCTTTTCCTCAACCCGTTCATATGAATAGATCTCAGAAGGAGAAAACCAAAGCGGTATCTCATAACGAGCTTCATCAAGCGAACCTGATGCATGCATGAGGTTTTTAATAGCTCGCTTGGCGCTATTTGCTAAGTATGAGGAATCATATGCAAGATCACCACGTATGGTTCCTGGTAAAGCGCTCAAAGGAAGCGTGTGTCCGCATAATTTTCGTATCAACTCTATCGCATGAGGTCCTTCCCACACCATAGCACATACAGGTCCCTCGCTGATATAGTCAACTAACCATCCGCGTACCATATGCCCGATTTTCATACTATCATCAGTACCAATTTCTTTTACAGGATCAATGCCAAATTTTCTATAGTTTTCCAAGCTCTTCTCTCCCAAACCCCTAATGAATTCTTCACGATCGTCTGGATAGTGTTTTTTTGCAAGTTCTTCGTCAATATGCTTTAGTTTTGAAGCAACCATTTTCATACCAGATCGCTCAAGACGTGATACGATTTCTCCTATCAATCCCCTTGTCACTGCGTCTGGTTTTAATATCACTAATGATTGCTCTTTCATAGGTCTCTTATTTTAACAGATATTACTTCTTAAAGCAATGGATAAAAATAATGATTCACAATACTCAATACTTCTTTTTCAAAAAAAATCGTCAACAATAACCCAACTACTAAAAAAGGCCCAAATGCAATCACGCTTTTTGGCTTTTTTTTATGAAAAATCACTAATATAATTCCCACAATCCCTCCGAGTAAAAATGAAAAATAGACAGAGAGCCCTCCTAATTTTAATCCCTGAAACAGTCCGATCACCAAGGCGAATTTGACATCGCCATATCCCATGGCTTTTCCTTTGGTCGCAGTGTGAATGAATTGAAATATCCCAAAAAGTATTATGGCTCCTCCAATATGAGAAAGGGGAGAAATAAAAACAAAAGGCACGGAAAAAAGAGCAAAAACAACTAAGATTTCATCCGGAATGATTTGATACTGCAAATCAGAAAAAAAAATGGCGATCAGACAAGCTCCCAAACCCATATATAAAAATTTATAGATGCCTAATATCGGAACAAACCGCCACAACAACACAAAAAGAAGCGCGGTACTCAATTCTACTATTGGATAATACCATGACAGTTTTTTGCCACAACAACGGCTTATGCCTTTATATATGATAAAAGAAAACAAAGGAAACAAGTCACATGAGGCAAGCTGTCTACGACAAAAATCGCAATATGATCTTCCAAAAAAACTCTCATTATAGTTAAGGCGATCAATCACCACGTTCAGGAAAGATCCAACCGCAAGACCGATAAGAAACAGAAAAAGATAAAACATTAAAATACTGTAGCAAAAAAACAACCAATGAGCAAGGAGTAATTCAATGGAAGTTGTTAGACTGACAAAACGCTTTCAAATACTTCTTTTTTATCAAAGGGTCCAATCATCGCCATATTTAATCGCTCGTTTTTGATGATGTCTGTGGCAACACTCACCACATCTTCCTTTGTTACTTTTTCAATTGCGTGTATGAGAGCTTGAGGACTTTGAATATCATTTTCAAGTATCTTCTGAGTGCCATAAAAAGACGCAACATGTGATGAATCTTCAAAAGAAAGAATAAACCTGCCTTTTATCAATTCTTTTGCTCGTTCAAGTTCACCCACGCGTATCTTTCCCTGAGTGATGGCTGTATGCTCTCTCAATATGATGGAAAGAGCTTGTTTGACTTTATCCTCATTGACACTCACTCCCGCTTGCGTAACCAGAGTGCCTGCATCATGATATAATTCGCGACTGGTGCCCACATAATAGCACAGACCTCGCCTTTCCCTCACTTCTATAAAAAGTCGTGATGACATTCCTCCTCCAAGCATTGCCATCAATACAGACAGCGCATGTTTTCGTGTATCAAAAAAAGAAAACGCGCGAAATCCTACGCAAAAATGCACTTGTTCAGTTTTTTTATGTATGAGATGTATCTGTGGTTTCTCTTGATTTTCCTCAATCCGTTCAAAATCAGCTTTTTTCCCATCAGTCCACTGGCCGAATTTTTTCTCAATAATCTCAAGATAACTTTCAACCTGTGACCCCGATTGAACATGAGTTAGCTTTGAACTTTTAACTTTTGATTTTTGACTTTGGACTTTATTCAATCCTCCCGCAACCACTAATACTGCATTTTTGGGGTGATAAAGAGCTTTAATATAGTCTCTAAAAGTGTTTTGATTAAATTGAGCGACTGTCTCCTTTTTTCCTGCAATATCATACCCTAATGGATGATGAGCATAAAGAAGTGATTCATATGTCTCTCCGACTTTCCGTTGAGGCATATCTTCATACATATTGATCTCTTCAGTAATGACGCCCTTTTCACGTTCAATCTCCTCTTCTGCAAGAATGGGATGAATGATCATATCCGAAAGCACATCAACCACTTTTTCAAAATGAGCAACCGTTGATTTGATCCAATATCCTGTATGATCTTTGGAGGTAAATGCATTGAATACTCCTCCGGCTCCCTCTATCATAGATGCGATCGTGAACGAATCAGGAAACTTCTTTGAACCCTTAAATGCCATATGTTCAAAAAAATGTGCTATTCCGTTATTTTTCTCATTCTCATAGCGAGATCCTGCCCCGACCAAAAGAAGTGTGGTAAGTGAAGGGAAAGCTTCAGTATCAATAAGGATGACTGTCAAACCATTTTTGAGAGTGTGTATATATTCTTGCATGGCGGATATTGTACTGTATTGGTAATCAGTTGACAAGGAGGAAAAATAAATACCTACAAACTCTCAATACTGTTTTAGAAATATAGTTTCGATGAATCGATTCATTGGAATTTTATTCTCCAATTTGCTGTTTAATTTTTAACAAAATAACATCCAAATATTCTTTACTATACCAATCAGGTAAATTCCAAAGATCAACGAATATCTGAGCTAACGTCGTACGAGGGTAATGGGTAAAAAAATGGTCTGCTTTCAGGATAAAAATATTTGGCTCTTTTTTTTCAACCCGTGGAAAACGTTTCTTTACCTCTTCAATATCATGAGAATAAAAATATACTTTTTCATAATCAGCGGGAATTTCATCATAGTAGAGGCGACATGCAGAATAGGCTGTAGGAAAAACACTGGCAGGCATTAACGCTTCCCGTTCAAAAACAAATAAAGGACTATACGTTTGATAGATAATATCATTTTTTACATTTCTTCTTGTTGTCCAAAAAAATAACAATCTCTCAACGTCTCGCATGCGTGATTGTACTTTCCCAACATTAACAATATGTAAATCTCTCAAGGGATGAAGCGCGTGCGCAACAACGCTCGTTGAAAGGTTAAATGTCTGAGCTAATTGAGTCAAAGTAAACTCAACAACAGCCTTTTCAATAGCTTGATACAACAATTCACGCCACACATATTCTATTTTGAGCATTTTCTATTTTAATATAAAAAACTTATGATTATTTTCTATGATAATAGAAAATAAGAAAAAAGTCAAGAGTTAAAAATGAAAAAAAATTTTTATTACTACACGACAAAATTCAACACCTTTCCCGCGACATAAATCACTGTATGCTTTTTACCTTCCACATAGTTCTGAACCTTTTCATTTTCTACTGTTTTTTTCACGACCGTGTTTTATTTTTATTATTTATTATAGTTAAAACAAATTATTATTTATTATAGTTGAAACAAATAAACTGTCTTTTCTAAAGAGCTAAAATTTTTACTCACCACACAGTATTCATCGCATCCACGTTTCTCAGCCATTCTTTTCAGACCTTTAATATCTGATGGGTGAACTGTCTCCTTCACTTCAAAAGCCGTTTTTTTACCGTCTCTATCAACAGTAATAAAATCAATTTCTGCGCCATATTTAGTCTGATAAAAATAAACGTTTCCTCTCTGTCGCAAAAGAGTACAGACCGCATTTTCAAAAATTGCCGCCGAAGAAATACCTCCTAAATAAGTCAAAAATCCCACATCACTTGCGTAACCTTTCGCCTGCTTACGCACAATGACGTCTGGATTTTGACTAAAGACATGAATGCGGTAAAAAAAATAGGTTTTTTCTAGGAAATCTAAATATTCCAAAACAGTCACTCTTGTCAGTCCTAATTCTGAAGCTAATTTGGAGATATCAAGCATGCTTCCAGTTCTTCTCACCAATAAAAACAGTAAGTTTTTAAAAACCGATAATTTTCGAAAATCAGCCAAAACAAGGACCTCTTTTTGAAAGTAACTACTGACAATATCGGCAATTTCTGCGCATTTTTCCTCTCTTGATACTTTCAAAATTACCCGAGGAAAACCGCCGTAATTCAAATACTCCTCAACATACTTTGACAAAAAGTCAAAGGTGGGACGATCAATCTTCTCAGTTAAGGTGGGTTTTTTAAATTGGGGTGTTTTATAGGATAAAAATTCGGCAAAATCAAGCGGTTGTAACTCAAAAATCTTTTTTCTGCCAGAGAGCGACTCGGTAAAGAGATTTTTCAAATAAAAACTCGCAGAACCGGTTAAAAAAAACTTTACTCCATAATGATCAAATAAATATTTTGCTACGGACGGTATATTTTTTACACTTTGGACTTCATCTAAAAAAACTATTAATTCCTCGCCTTTCCCATGAGCTAATTGTTGAAGGTACTGATAAATTTTTTCATAATCTATTGATTCAAAATAACTTTGATTCAGGGGATTTTCCAGATCCAGAAAAAGTTTACGAGAATCGTTTATATGGTCATAGAGATATCGAGCTATAGTTGTTTTACCGACACGACGCATTCCTGTAAGAACAATGACCTTTTCCGTTTTCATTTCCTGCTCCAAAGCTGGCAGAATTGTGCGATCAATCATAAATACTAATATACAAAAAGACTGTATTTTTGTCAAGTAGTAGTTTTTAATTGGCGTGATAAGATAAACGTTTTCATACAACAAAATTCAACACCTTTCCCGCGACATAAATCACCTTATATTTTTTACCTTCTATATATTTTTTAATCTTTTTATTTTCTACTGCTTTCTTCACGACCGTGTCTTTTGAAAGACAGCTTGAAGAAATGGTTATTGTGGTGCGTAATTTACCATTTAATTGGACTGGAATCACCACCTCCTCTTCCTTCAACACTGATGTATCAACCTCAGGCCAACGAGACAAATGAATTGAGGTTTTCTCGCCAAAAACCATCCGCCAAATCTCCTCAGTGATAAACGGCGCAAACGGTGCAAGTATCTGTAAAAACTTTTTCGCGTTTTCTTTATGAAGTTTTGGAGAAAATGTGGATGTCGAGGAACGGGGGGCACCAAAAAATGTGGCATGCGGTATTTTTTGGGGCTGTTCCGAGACAGGTTCCACATTTTTTTGCCAACTATTTAAAAACCCCATCATCCCCGCAATTGACGTATTAAACTTCACGTTCGGTATGTCATATGAAACTTTAGCAATAAGATTTTGAAGCTCAACCACAAGCTTTTTATCCTCTTTTTTAGTATCATTGGTTATACTATCAGAACTATGATATATCTGCCAAATACGTGTGAGAAATCTGTATCCTCCCTGCAATGCATCAGTTGACCAACTAATCTCAGCATCAAAGGGAGCCATAAACATCTCATACAAACGGAGCGCGTCTGCGCCATATTCGTTCACCACCTCATCAGGATTGATGACATTCCCCCATGATTTACTCATTTTCCTATGATCTTGTGCCAAAACCATACCCACATTCCGCAACCTCAAAAATGGTTCTTCAAATGGCACAAGTCCCATATCATATAAAGCCTTTACCCAAAACCGCGTGTATAAAAGATGAAGTACCGCATGTTCAGCACCTCCCAAATACCAATCAACCGGCAACCAAAACGAATTTTTAATTTGAAATTTGAAATTTTCAATGAATTTTTTATTTTGAAGTGGACTTTTGACTTTTGACTTTTGACTTTTGACTTGAGCGAAGCGAATAAAGTACCAACAACTTCCTGCCCAATTGGGCATGGTATCAGTCTCACGTCGCGCCTCTCCCCCGCAGTGTGGACAGGTTGTCTGCACAAAATCCTTTATTTTTGAGAGTGGCGACTCTCCTGTCTGAGTAGGTTCATAACTTTTCACGTACGGAAGTTTTACTGGTAACTCATCCTCAGGAACGGGAAACCAACCAGAAGAGTTAAAAGTTAAAAGTCCAAAATTAAAAGTATCTTTTGTTTGAATTTCCGATTCTTGACTTTTAATTTTTAACTTTGGACTTTGGACTTGATTTTTTGCGCATCTCTCGCAAAAAATCATAGGAATGGGTTCTCCCCAATACCTTTGGCGTGAGAAAATCCAATCGCGAAGATGATAGGTGACGACTCGCGCCCCCCATCCTTTTTTTTCAAAATAATCCATAGTTTCTTGCATTGCTTTAGCAAAATCATGACCGTTCAAGAAATCAGAATTAACCATAGTCCCTTTTACTCCCTTTTCTATCACTTGTTCTGATCTTGTAATTGGAGATATGTCACCATCTTGACCAACAACCACTCGGATAATAGGAAGACCAAACTTCTTCGCAAACTCAAAATCACGCATATCATGACCTGGACAACCTTGCACCGCTCCAGTCCCGACCATTGACAATACAAAATCAGAAATCCAAATGGGGATTTCCTCGCCATTGACATGATTGATTGCTTTAAGACCCGTATCTACTCCTGTTTTCTCTCGCGCTTCATTCAGTCGTTCTTGTTCGGTTTTCTTCAGTGCAGAAGACACATAGTATTGTATTTGTTTATATTTTTTCTCCGACACAACAATCTTTTTTTCTAGTATTTCTTTAACGAAAAAATGATCTGGCGCAACCACAAGAAATGTCGCGCCAAAATTCACCGGCGTGGTCGTAAAAACAGTAATCGTATTTACTTTTGACTTTTGTCCCGCCGTGGCGGGATTGACTTTGAACTTTATCTCTATTCCTTCTTTTCTCCCAATCCAATTTTTTTGCATTTCAAGAATACCTTTTGGCCAATCAAGTTTGTCAAGATCTTTCAATAATCGATCCGCATACGAAGTAATACGAAAAATCCACTGGGGTAATTCTTTTTTAGTGATAATATTCCCACACCGTTCATGCGTACCATCGGACAAAACCTCTTCTTCTGCAAGACCAGTTTTACACACCAAGCAAAAATTAATCGGCGTATTTTTTTTGTACAAAAGTCCTCTTTTGAAAAATTGAATAAAAAGCCATTGTGTCCATTGGTAATAATCTGGATCTGCAGTGCATATTTCTTTTTCCCAGTCGTATGAAAACCCCAAGCTTTTCATTTGTTTTTTGAAATTCACGATATTGTCCGCCACTATATCCATTGGATTTTTGCGGGCTTTGATAGCGGCGTTTTCCGCAGGCAGACCAAACGCATCCCAGCCCATAGGATGAAGAACTAAGTGACCCTTCATACGAAAATACCGGGCCAACACATCACAACCGGTATATATACGGACGTGTCCGACGTGAAGTCCCGATCCTGAGGGATAGGGAAACATAGGGAGACAATAGGTTTTCTGTACGGAACGGTCGCGACCGTTCCCTACTTTCGCCTTTATAGACTTTTCCCTTTCGCCTTTATACACCTTTTCTTTCTCCCATTTCTCACTCCATTTTTGTTCAAATTGTTGTGGTTGATATCTTATTGACATAATTGCGTCTTTTTGATAAATTACCCATATTATAAATCATTTATTTTAATGTTATATGGAAAAAATAAAAATAACTCCTCCACAAGAAACTTGTCAAAAAGAAATTCGTTCACCTATTGTTTGCGCAATCCATACGTATGAGGAATCGCTCTGTGCTGATGTTCTTACTCTTCGTAAACAAATAAAAGTAAAACTATCTGAAGGATTGGTTATGACATCTCAAGTATATCAAAAACAACTTGATACTGCGGAGAAATACTTATTCTTATTCAGAGAGATTTTCGCTTCTTTTCTGCCACAATCCCCAACTGAAGCAAAAGATCAAAAACCAATGGAAGAAGACTATGAAAGAAAAGAAGAAGAAAAAGAATTTATTTTATTTTCCTCACAATAAATCAAGGATATTCACCAAAAAATCATCATCCTACTCTCTCCTTTTTTCCCAAAATATAAAGCATCCTTTTTGAGATAGGATATCACGAGGAAGTTTTTATATGTTGTTTGACTTTTTCAATAACCTGACTTATTGAAGTATTTGCTTTGATGATATATTCGCTCGCACCGATTGATAACGCTGTCTTTTCTTCACTATCTAAATTAGTCAACATTAAGACAGGAATATCAGCAAGATTTATGTCTTTTTTGAGCTTTTCAAGGACGTCAAAACCATTCATACCATATGGCAACATGGCATCAAGTATAATGAGCGCGGGTTTTTCTGATGTGGCCATTGATAAGCCTTCCTTACCGAGGAAAGCTTGGATGACTTCAAAACCTTCAGAAGTCAATGCTTCTTTGTAAATTTGCTGAATCAGGTTGTCGTCTTCAATAATCAAAACTTTTTGCATAGTATTTTTATTATACTGTTTCTTTTTCAAAATGCAATTGATCAATCGTATCAGGGTTGACCTGTCCATTATTTTTTTTACAGGGGATTTCTATATAAAAAATTGTCCCACCGTTTGCCGCATACGGGGTCGTTTGCGACCCGCTTTGCGGCGACATCCCGCTCTGCGGTGATTTTGACCATGGGCTCTCAAACCATATTCTACCACCCCAAGATTCAATATATGATTTGACCACAAAAAGCCCCAATCCCGAACCCTCAGCTTTGCTCTCTATAGCGTTTGTTGCCCTAAAAAACTTTGAGAAAACCTTATTTTGATCTTTTACTGGTATTCCAATGCCTTGATCTACCACCGCAATACGCAGATTGTCATTCAGATGATTGATCGTCACCACAATCTGACCATTTGAATAACTGTACTTAATCGCGTTTGAGAGAAGATTTTGTATCACTTCGGTAAACTGCTTTTTGTCTACATATAACTGACACGAAAATTGCTTATGATCAAAATAAATATGTACTGATTTTTCTGTCAACATGCCAGACATATCCATAATAACCATATTAATCAATCCGACAACATCTATTAACTCTGGCTTAGTTCTCGCAAGACCTTGGTCTATTTTGGCAACATTCAAAAGATCATTTACCAGATCAATCATACGTAGTAGGTTTTGATGGATTTTTTTCAAACCATTTTGAGTGTCATCTGGTGAAAGAATTTTTTTCATTAACATTAATTCAATATTCCAACGCATCAATCCTAAGGGAGTACGCAACTCATGAGCGGCGATTGAAATAAAATTATCTTTTGCTTTTTCAAGTTCCCTCTCTCGACTGACATCGCGCAAAATCACCACACAACCAAAAATTTTCCCCTTTTCATCTTTGAGGGGCGCTGCGCTATCTGATATCGCAATTTTTGTTCCGTCTTTCCGCTTAAGCACAGTATGATTTGCTAAAGTTTTCACCGTGCCCTTTTTAATTACTTCAGCAATAAAATCCGGATACGGCTGATTTTCGTCTTTTTCAAGTATGAATTGAAAAATCTGCTTATATTGTGTGCCATAGGCTTCATCAAAGGCCCACCCGGAGAGATGAACTGCTACGCTATTCATCAATATAATTTTTTCTGCAAGGTCAACTACAAATACCCCATCGCCAATTGACTGTAAAATAGTTTCAATTTTTGCTTTTTCCTGCTCAATATTGGCTTTGGAAATTTCTAGTTCAAGTGTGCGAACCTTGAGAGCTTCTTCAGTCTGTTTCCGTTCATAGATAAGACGAGTAAGCGAGCTTGCAAGATATTTCGCTTCGTCTTTGGAAGTCAACCACTCAGATATCTGATAACCACTGGGACGAAGAGCGGCAGTGGCAGAACGTAAATCATTCAAGATAATTTTTAAGGTATCGGTTTCATGACGTAAGTTTTCATTCAGATCAGTTAATTCACGCGAACTTAAGTCAAGCGACCGGTCTATGAGATCACGATCTTCATAAAAACCTTTGTAAGCTTCAGAGATTGCCTGTAGTAAAGGTTGCAGACTATCCGGTATAGTGTGATGAGCACCACATATTTTTCTGATTTGTCGCTGAAGCAGTGGATGTATCATCTTTCAGAAAAAGTCGTAATGGTCATTGTTTGATTATGCAGTTCACACTGTTTTTCAGTCGGCGTCACGGGACAAATCTCGCCGTATGAGTAAAAACCAGTGATAATCGTACTATGACCAAATATGCTATGAACACTTTCAACCTCCTCTTCTGTTCGCTGCTTCAGCACCAATTTTCGACCAATACAGCTTATCAACACGGCCAAATCTGGAGAAAAAGATCCAATAGATTCATGACTTATATGCGCAGCTTTTGTGGCTCCGTCAATCAGTCGATCAAAATTTGCCTTCATCAATCGAACATATGCCCCTTCGGGTATATCACCGGCAAAAGTCATACTCCCCGCCTTTTCATCAATTGCAAGAATTGTCCGTACTAATCCTGTGTCTTTATTCTTAAGACGAAGACTTAAAGGGAAAAGCAATCCTGTTGCGGGCAATCCTTTTGCTTGATCACCTAAATATTTTTTATATAAGACCAAAGCAGATTGTCCGTCCAATTCATAGAGCACATTATCTTTTGATCGAGTCACCAACCTATCAGGACCAAAAGAATCCCACCCTCCCATGGAACCATACCCAATCTTAATATGTTCACCATAAAAGCCAACAACCACGACGACATTTTCCTCAGCTACTGAATCAAGACCAACGACTGTCTGAGTAAAACGATCTTGATCCCCAGCCAAACCGCCAGTCACTGCGACTTCAGGAGGTAATATGTTCATCAATCCTGCGACTAATTTCGTACCATTTACATGTAGTCCTTCAGAAAGCACGAAAACATGTGCTAATTTTTCTTTGTCCAAATTTTGAGCTAAATGCTGACCAGCTAAGAAACTATCTTCCATCTTTTCAATCTTTGTCTTGGCGAATTGAAGAGGAGTTCGCTCAAAAAAAAGAGCAGTGACTACCATTGTATTATCAAAAACTTGGTCTCCAATAATCTCTCCGGCGGTTGAACCGCTTATTATGTGGGCGCTTGGATAAAAACTCTTTATCTCATCAAAATGTGCTTGCTCTTTCAAAAGAGAACTATCACCAAAACACAAAACTAACTGCGCTGTCTCTTTCAGTTTATTGTCGGATAAAGAGACCCACCCCTTTGTTTTGTTCCATTTTTTTTGCTCAATTTTCATATGGTAAGAATAATAAATAATTAATAAATACTTTTAGAATAAAATAGTTTGATGCATTTTGCAAGGGGATTTTTACCTCACTCCTACTTCAACAACAATAAATAACACATAAATCAACAATAACACTGCCCCCTCCCATCTCGAAAGAGATTTCTTAGTACGAGTAAATACGAAGAAGAGACTTAATCCCGCGACAAATATCACGAATGTTCGACTCAGTCCCTGTATTGGAAGTGAAAAACTGCCATTGATCACCGTCAATATCCCGAAAAAAAGGCTGTTTGCCGCGGCAGAACCAACATAATCTCCGAATGCAACATCTTTATTTTTCTTTACTATTGATGCAAACGCAATGCTCAACTCAGGCAAATTGGTACCGACTGAAAGAACTAATAAACTCACAAGAAAAACCTCTCTGTGAAAAAATTCTGTAAAATAATGTGTCTGGTCAACGATAAATTTGCTTGCGACAAAAAGCAAAAGACTTCCTATCACAATTTTTAAAAAATACAGAGTTTTTCCCTTTTGTCCATCAAAAACACGATCGTGAATTTTCTCAAAAAGATTTTTCTTTTTTTCAATACTATAAAAAAGAACCATATACAGAGCAATAATAAAAAATCCCTCAATACGAGTCATTTTCCCATCAAGAATGAGAAAAAGTGGTGCAACCGCAACAAGAAGTGATAACATAATCGCTTTTTGCGACATCTCATGTGAGAGCTTTATTCCTCCGCCAAAAATCGCCAGGAGCGGTATCACTAACAGGTAGAGTACGAATGATGCCCCTATCAGATTACCTGCAAAAAGAGTAGGAGTATGATTGATGAGCGCATTAATTCCTATAGATAATTCTGGAATTGACGTCAATATGCCAAGAACAAAAAAAGATACGGCAAATGAAGAAAGAGTGATTTTCTTGGCAAGCGCCGATATACCATCAACAATAAGATTTGCAGAGTACCACAAAAGTAAAAAAGAACCAACAAAAATTGTTATATGTAAAAACATGATAATGCGTAGGGAACAAGCATGCTTGTTCCCTACAATAAATACAATGAACAGCGAATATTATTAACAAACGTTATCTATCTTGACTGTTGAAATCATCTCTTCGTTGACCTCCTCCGCGAAAATCCTCTCTCGGACGAGGAGGACGAGCCACGGCAACCACGATCTTTCGCCCCTTATACTCTTGTTCATTCAGAGCTTCAATAGCTTTTTGTGCTTCTTCTTCATTGTCCATTTCAACAAATGCAAATCCTTTTGATCTGCCATCTTGAAACCTAATGACTGTAGCAGATACGACAGATCCATACTGTCCAAAATGGTTTTTCAGATCGTCTTCGGTGATCTCATATAAAAGATTGCCGACGTATAGTTTTTTATTCATATTACTCACCTCCCTCTGAAAAAAGTATATATCATGAAAGATAATAAGTCATTAACGTACTTGAAGTATGTGATAGAGGTCCCATTGCTTCAGCATAAAATAAAATAATAATCTTTTGATATAACTATATCATAAAAACACTTCTTGTCAACCCCGAAAAAAAGAATCTTCATCTATGAAGGTATTGCACTGTGCAAATGCTCATACGTCACATTCATAGTCTCTATAAGAGAATTGATGATCTCTCGCGCTTCTCCCAAACTCAATGACCGAATATTATGTGGAAAATAATGAAATACTTCGTTTCGTCCGCGTTTCCACGCACTCCATACCATATCTGCTTTTTTTTTGCCATGAAGGTCTTCAATTTTTTTATATACTGATGCCTCCCCAAGTTTTCTGACAAGGTTGGGCGAAAGGACTTTCCCCAGCCTGAAATGTGGTGAGATATAATCCTCGTCGTTAATAAATCCTACATCAAGAAAGATTTTTTTTAAAAAACCTTCGTATGCTTTTGCAAAAGGAAATACTACAAATGAATAGTCAGTGAAGTTGAATTTTTTCTCCTGTTTAATCTTTTTCAAAAGAAATTCTCCTTGTTGAATAAGGTCTTGTTGAGGAGAAGATAAATATCTCCATAAGTCTGAATATCTTTGAGAGAGAAAATCATCCATATTCTTTAGTTTAACATATCATCAAGAATACTTTTTTAAAGACCGCTATGAATAATACCAAGCCCCTCTTTACCTTTTTGCAATTCCTGCATATCATGAAAATCTTTTTCATTAAATATTTTTAGAGAAAAAGTAAAAATAGCACCCTTTCCTTTTCCTTCAGAAAATACCGATAGAGCGCCACGATGCATTTTAATAATTTCTTTTGAAATATAAAGACCAAGCCCGGTGCCAAAAGATGCTTTTTGATTAGTCGCATACGACCCCTTGACAAATCCGAATTTTTTGAATAACTTTGATATATCAGCCTGTTCAATCCCCTCCCCAGTATCTTTGACCGATACCTCAACTGTCGTAGTTTTAATTGAAAATAATACGTTTACCGAACCTCCTTTTTCAGTAAATTTAAGCGAATTGCCAATAAGATTGATCAACACTTCCTTAATTTTATCCTCATCGGCGATCACTTCGGGAATTCCTGTATGCTCCCCACGAGTAAGTATTATTCCCATCTCGTCGGCGCGGGGCTTTATCTCCTCTATGACATCGCTGACTAATTGATATATGTTGACTTTTTTCAATTCCAGACTAATTCTGCCAGATTCTATACGAGAGACATTCAACATGTCATTGACTAATTTGATCAGTCTATTGGTTGCATTATACGATCGGGAAAGATAATATTGGAGTTTCGCAGAGAGATTTTCCTTTCCATATAACGCAAGCCACAGATATGATTTGATCGCAGTCATGGGAGTTCGCAATTCATGAGACGCGATTGATACAAATTCATCCTTTAACACATCAAGTTCCTTGAGTCGTATGTTGGCTATTTCTAAATCCGCATATATCTGAGACCGCTCAAGCGCGATACCCACCACCTCTATCACTTCCTTGAGAGTTTCGTACTCCGCGCGTGAAAGTAATCCTATATGTTTATCCATCCCAATCATCAAAAGTCCAAAAGGTTTACCTGCAAATACAATGGGATACAAAATACTTGTCTTGATTTCTGATTTTTTTTGAAGTTGTTGACTTATTTTTCTATCAACTGAAGAAATAAGAATATCATACAAAGAATTAGTCATCCTTATTTTATTTTGTGAGATAGCTAAAGCGCAAAAATTATCGCGGTCATCTAATCTAATCACTAAATTATTAAATACTCCATATAATACATTGGTCGTATGTACTCCTGGGGAGTACGTAAAAGAACTATTGATTATCTTCACAGCTTTTTCTTTGTTATCTATAATACCAATAAATCCAGCAGTGAATTTAAGCTCTTCCACAATGGCATGGATGAGTTTGTGCGCAGTCTCGGCAACTCCAAGAGATGTATTGATGATTCCATACAATTTACTTAATACTGCAAGTGTTTGGTTACGTATAGCAAGCTCAAGATTGCGTTCATATAACAACTCATTGACTTTCTGTATTTCTTGATTTACTGTAGAATTATTTTGATGTGGTATGTCTGCCATAAAAAAAGTATACTCATTAAGAATAGTTTTGTGAAGGAGTTATTTTTTCACTACTTTAAGGTTTCTTTTCTGTTACCTTAAAATCTCTGGCAGTTCGTCTCGTTTTGGTTTACCCCGATTATATCGGAGTTGATCTTTAAGGTGTTTGAGTCCTTCTCGGCAGACCTCTACTGAAGCACGACCAAAAATCGTGGAGTATACCGCTTTCAGATAAGATTGCAACAAATAGACTCATCTTTCAGCGGTATAACCCACCGTACGTTGAAATTTTTTTGCAATTTCAACTACGATGGGTATATTGTTCAACGAGATGAGTCAAGACTTCTTTTCCATTGCCCAAGTAGGACTTTTACTGTTTTGTTTGGGTAAATCTTATCCAAGAAATAAGTCTCTCTAACCCTTCTTCAAGAGTAACGGTTGGATTAAAACCTAGTAGTTGTCTTGCTTTGGTAATATTAGGACAGCGTCTTCGAGGATCATGTGCCAAGTTATATGCTGGTTGACAACCAGTAAGAATTTCTGACTCTGATTCTGCAACCTCCTTTATCTTTTGTGCTAACTCTAGTATTGTAATTTCCTTGTCGTTACCTATATTAATTACTTCTCCATCCATTCCGTCAGTAAATAAAAGTTTATATAAACCCACAATGCCATCTTTAACATAACAAAAGCTTCTGGTTGAATAACCATCACCATAAACAGTAATTGGTTGATTGTTGAGAGCTTGATAAATAAATTTAATGAGAGCCCGACCATATTGAGAAGGATGTTTGGCATCTATCTTAGGACCAAACATGTTGAATATACGAACTATCCTGACAGGTGTTTTGTATTGTTGCCGATACGCGTAACAATATGCTTCTTCTACTCTTTTTGCCTCATCATACATTGAACGTGGCCCATAGCTGTGAACGCTTCCCGCAAAATCCTCATCAGTCGGCACCATAGAACTGGGAGGATCTCCGTATACTTCAGAAGTAGAAGTAAGCAAAAATATCTTCACATCATTTTTTCGAGCATATTCTAAAACACGTATACTTCCCAATGTCGCAGAGTTAAGCGTTTCAATTGGATATACTTGATACAGTGGAGGTGAAGCTATTGAAGCCATATGCACTATATAATCAATCCCCTCGGGTAGATTGACTTCTGCTATATCTGCATTTAAGAAGGTGAAGTCCTTTTTCCTTCGGAGTGCAGAAATATTTTCCTCTGTGGAAGCTATAAAATTATCTACGCAAATTACTTTTGCCTTAAACGCAAGAGCCACTTCAGAAAACCAACTACCCAGAAAACCGGCACCTCCGGTAATCAAAAAAGTCTTATCTTCAAACTTATCATTAAAACAACCCAACTCTAATTTTATTTCACCTATATCCCTTTGAATAATATTATGACCAAAAAATTCTTGACTTATTTTTGACGTTTTTTTACTTTCCATACAGATAAGTTTTTTATTTTCCTCTTAGTTGCAGTGAATTTGTTTATTATAACACAGGAAAAAATGAATATACTTTGAGACAACTTATTGTTGACTAAAATTTCTTATCCAGCTTTCAAGGTCTTTAACTTGGGCAATATGAAGCAATGTTCCTGTGTAAAGATAGGGAACTACAAGTTCTCCCTTAAAGTGTATATCTCTGATAATGTCAATAACAGTTTCTTGGGCAGAAACTACATGCTCTTGCGCTTTAGAGGTAAACAAATGTGCTCCTACATTTCTATACCCAGTCGTATCGCGAAGGTCACTTTTTGCTTTAATTGCAAGCTCTGGAAAAATCTGAATGCTTCTATGAGTAGGAACAACTTCAACATGAGGCGTCACTGAAACTATCGTTGTTGCTTTTGGTGATTTTTCATGTATCTCTATCAAACCACTAATGAACGATGGTTCATACCAAATATCACCCTCAGTAACAAAAGATGTTTGACTGTTCCAAGGAAGAGTTTGAGTGAGTGAGTGTGCCGTACCACTTCCAGGATCGCTATCATAAATCAAACGAGATTGTGTATAATTTTCAGTTAAAAAATTATTAAAGTCAGGAAATAAATCAGAAGTTACTATTGCTATTTGCTCTTGAGTAAAAGACGTTAATAGAGTTGTTATAAGATACTCTATTGCGTGTTTGCCATTCACGTAAGCCATCATTTTGCTATCGGAGTCCTCATAGCGAGTCTGCTTACCTGCAGCCAGTACGTAAACACTCATTTCCTTAGTTTTGGACATATCGTTGGGTCTCTATCTAAGTAATAACAAGATATTTGTCTTTTTTTGTATTTTTTAATTTTGCTTCCGGCACGAGTATATAGTTATCTGTAGAATTGATTACAAAATCAATATCACATTGTCTACCTATTTTCATCAATTTTTGTGAACTTGGCGACATTCGTATATGTGTTTCTATATTTTTAGTAAAAGTGTCGGTAATAGCGTGCACTTCTGAGTCTATCTTAACGCCAGTAAGATCAGAATAATGCTTGGCAATAAGAGCGCACCCCACCTGATCTTCTGCTCTGAATTCACCATGTGAACCAGCTCCTATCACTGCCCATTTTGTTTTATTTTCTGCCATTTTTTGAGCCACGGCTTTTGCATTTATTGTTGAACCGATTAAAATACGAGGTGCTCCGAGGCATTCGGATATTAATCTTGTTCCCGTAGAGGTTGTCATCGCAATCACTCTATTACTTAAATCTTCTTTCGCTAAATCAAAGGGAGAATTAGTAAAGTCAAAACCTTGAATTTTTTCTGCTTTACGTTCACCTACTAATAACGCGTTATGAGATAATTTGTAGCTTCTTGCTTCTTCTATTTCAGCGCATGGGATGACTTCTTTTGCCTTTTTAGATAAAGCCACTATGATAGTTGAAGTTGCGCGAAGGACATCAACAACAACGATATGAAAGGATTGATGCACATATTTTTTTGCCCTGCCTGGATCAAAATCTATAGTAACATATATATTATTTTGCATACGATTTTATGTACGTATCAGCATGTAATTTTCTTCTAAAACTCTCTACGCGTGGAATTTCATCAAAAGGAATGTTCCCAAGATTTACATCTGCTCCTATTCTTTTAATCATATCCACTTGTGTATGACGATTAGGCGCCTCAAAAACAATTTTTTCAGCAGGAACAACATGCAATATCGCATCAAGAAGTTTTTTATTCTCCTTTTCATCTTTTTTAAATACAGAGTATCCTTCTCCCACTTCTCTTGCCTCAAGAATAATATAGTCAGCGCCCGCATCGACAGCAGATTTTATGTGTGCTATACGATCTTGGATAGACAGACCTGCATCTAATTCCTGATTTTTATATCCAATTTCAATCATAACTGTGAGACCTGCTTTCTTTGCTTTTCTTAAAGCGTCAGGAAGAATCTCATAATCTACTGCAAATCCAGAACCAAGTTCTATTGACTGTAAACTATGACCTGTAATAAATTGTAGGAGCTCTTCATATATGTTTTTATCATAAGCAATCTCAAAGAGTGAGCCACCAAAACATACAGGCACTGAATATTTATTTGAGATGTCAATTTTAGCCTGTATTTCTTCATTACTAAATATGGACCATGCTGTCCAACCAAATTTAACCATCTTCATATATTTCGAGAACGATTTTATATAGGAAACATATATATCATACGGAAGACCTTTATCCAAAATAAAATTACCACCTTTATGATTAAAACCTATCTCTGAAATAAGTTTTTCTTTGAAAATAAATTTATTATTTTTCATAAGACAAGCACCTCTCATGCGGAAATAAACCAGTGCCGTTTTGAGACCTGTTAACTGAGTTAACCCGCCTATCATCTATTATTTTATAGACTATATAAAGAGTATGAAGTTCATTGGAAATTGTCAATGACAGAGCTGTCAATATATATTTTGGGGCTTGAAGATAGTGATTTGTTTTGTGTATATTCTTACTGTCTATCTCAAAATCTCAGGCAGATCGTCTCGATTAGGTTGGTCTTTGAGATGTTTGAGCG
>CAYJVA010000006.1:0-19992 GCA_964373465.1 uncultured Gammaproteobacteria bacterium | reverse complement strand
TACCCCCGGCGCCAATAAGCATTTTTTTATACGTATCATGAGTGGTGAGAATACGAGCTCTTATATAGGTATGGGTTTCATCTCGTTCAACAATCTCGTCAACCATTACTGTAGTTGTATAGGGAAGTTCTTTTCTTGTTTTCAAAAACACTTTCTCTCTGATGATCTCGGCAAGAAAAATTTTACTATCCATATTGATGGCGGGATGGGCGCGAGGAATAGAATCTGGTACTATTTCCTTTTCAGGAAGATAATGGAAAATGCGATGAAGAAGGCTTTTCAGATGTTTGGTGCGAAGCGCGCTTATGGTGACTACATCAGGAAATTCTTCTTCTAAAAATTTGTATTGGGGAAGATATATGGGGTTTTCAATGTCTGCTTTATTGATAACAAGGATCACGGGCGCCTTGATTTTCCGTACCAATCCAAGCACTTTTGATTCTTCAAAATCACGGTGTCTGGTGGGATCTACCATATAGAGAACAACATCAATATCTTCTTGAAGCGCATTTTTTGATCGTGCGTTGATGGTGCGGGCAAGCGCGTCTTTAGCTTTATTGAAAATACCGGGAGTATCAATGAATATGATCTGTCCTCGTTCTTCTTGATACAGGGCATGGATGGAAAATCTGGTTGTCTGTGGTTTGGGCGAAGTGATGGCGACTTTTTGACCTATGATCGCATTAACGAGGGTTGACTTGCCGACATTAGGTCGTCCGATAAGAAGCACTGTTCCTGATTTCATATAGGATATTTTATCACATTGACTATTTGCTTTGACGATAGAGAGTATATTTTGGTACAATATCCACTATACCGCTTTCAGATGAAATTGCAATAAATCCTTTCATCTTTTCCTCAAACGGAATCCCGCAGAGCGGTGATCAGCGGTATAACCCTCCGTACGTCCCGCCATGGCGGGACTACGATGGGTATATAAAAGTGGATTATGCCCGGTCGTCTAATGGTAGGACAGCAGACTCTGGATCTGCTTGTCTAGGTTCGAATCCTAGCTGGGCAGCATTATAATAATAATTGAATAATATGGCTGTAAGGGAAAGAATAAGAAAAATAAAACATTTGCGTAATCGCTTTTTTATTTGCGTTTTGGAAAATCCAACTGATATAGTGAATATTGGTTCAGCGATTAGAAACGTATCCGCATTTGGAGTAGAAAAGCTATACATAATTGGTGGCGCAAAAAATATTCTGCACAATTTTGAAACATCACGGCAAAACAAACGTTTAACAAATATCAGTGTAGGGGCGAATAAGTGGGTATTTGTAAAGTATTTTGATTCTGCAAGTGAATGCATATCTTATCTGCGAAAAAATCTCTATACTATTGCGGTGACGTCATCACACGAAAAAAGAAATAATGTCAATTTGTATGAAGAGATATTTACTCAGAAACGTCTCGCAGTATGGTTTGGCAATGAGTCTAAAGGCATTTCTGATGAGGCAATTAAAGCGGCTGACACATGCGTTCAAATTCCTATGGGAGGTATTGTTGAAAGTTTGAATTTAGGGACAAGCACAGGAATAATTTTAAGCTACATAGGTTATCAAAGACTTAAGTTTGTGTATTCTCATGAAAAAGTTCGATTCAAACCAAAAGGCATTAAACAGCTCAGGATGAAATCTTGGCAAGATTTTTTAAATCTACGTCATTAGTTTCAGGCATAACCATCCTGCCTGTCGGCAGACAGGTCAGGAATAGTCAAAACTTTTGTCATCGCGAGGCTACAAAGTAGTCGTGGCGATCTCTTGAGATTGCTTCGCTATGCTCGCAATGACAGTTTTGTCAACTCCTGAATGAGTAATCGTTCAGGGTTTGACAAAGACAGTATCAAAATGTGTCATGCTGAATTTATCCACGCCTTTGGCGGGATCCCGCCTTTTGCGGTGATTTCAGCATCTTTTTAGCTTCAAAAAAGATCCCGAAACAAGCCTTCCGAATCGGAAGGCAAGTTCGGGATGACATTTTTGACAACTCCTGAACGGTTACCTGAATGATTAGAAAAATGCACATTGACACTGTGCAGATTAGTACTATAATGCATAGTATATGTTCAGAAGAACAGTTGAAAAAGAGATAAAGGAATATATAGCAGGGAAAAATAATAAGATTTTTTTCATTTGGGGCCCGCGACGCTCTGGTAAAACCACGCTTCTTCAATATTACGCCGAAAAAGTATCAGTGCCCATTTTTAACTTTGATTTACTCTCAGATAGAGAGATATTTTCTCCAACGAGAGAAGTCCTTTCAAAAATCGCTTCAGCGCATAAAATGATTCTGATTGATGAAATACAAAACTATCCAGAAAGTACAGTCTCTCTTAAGACATTACATGATGAATTTAATATCAAGATTATTGCAACCGGAAGCAGTGAACTTCGACAAAAATCAAAAGATTTTGATAGTCTTTCTGGAAGATTTATAGAAAGTTATTGTCTTCCTTTTTCTGCTTTAGAGATAGCTCAAAACACAAAGGTACATGCGTATAATAAGCATAGTTTTGAAAAAAAACTGCAAAACAATATACAGATTTTCGGTGCGTATCCTGAAGTATATATACATAAAAAGCATACAGAATCAGAAAGAATTGATCTTTTACAAAATATTCTTGATACATATGTCTTAAAAGATGTGATCAATATATATGATCTTAAAAACGAAAAATTAGCAAAAGATATCCTTGTTAAAATCGCACTTCAAATTGGCTCTGAGGTATCCATTCGTGAGATTGCAAACAGTCTGAGAGCAAATATGGGGACAGTTGCTAACTATATAGAGATTTTTATTAAAAATTATATTCTTATTCCTCTTCCTTCTTATAAGACAAACGCAAGAAAAGCAGTATCTGAAAATAGAAAACTTTATTTTTATGATCTTGGTATAAGAAATGTACTCGTCAGAGATTTTCGGGAATTGCACCTTCGTCCAGATAGAGGAGGAGTTTTTGAGAATTTCATTGTCTCAGAAATTGAAAAGAGAAGAAAAAATATGCATGCGAAGCAAACAATGTATTTCTATAGAGAATATGGTGGACAAGAAGTGGATATTGTTTTGGAAGACTATAAAAAAAACTATACGTGCATAGAGATAAAGGTGAGTGAAAAAAACGGCAATAAAGACATTTTTCCCATACGACATTCATTTGCTACAATTAATTCAGAAAATTACTTTGAGAAACTTATTGATATTGTGCAGTAAGAATTTTATACATGAAATTATTTTAACTATGAGTAATACGCTTATCGTATTTCACAGATGTGGAGGAAAATCTTTGAATTACCCTCCCAACACTCTTTTGACTATTCATTGGGCATTAAGTTATGGCGCAAAAAGCAATAGAATATGATATTGTATTGTGCAAAGTTAATCTTAAATATAAAATCATTGTTGTTGAATCGAAAGCACTGAAAAAGGCTGGATTAGATATAAATAATCTTCAATGGCAAGACGTGATAAGATTAAATGCAGGAAATGAAAAATTTGGACACCAAAAAGTACCAGAATGAGAAGAAGTTCTACATATTGCTCCACACATTCATCATCAAATTCATATTAAAGGTAATCATCCTCAGACAGTTTCTATTTTGCTACAAAAACTGGAAAAGACGAACTTTAGTACCTGAGGTGCAGATATACTTTCACCCCTGGGGTGGATTGTGGATTGTTGAAAGTACTTAATAAGAATAAGAAAATATGGATGGTTAACTTGACACAAGAGGCGATTGGAGGTCTTTTTCTTTGCCCTTGATGACGGCAACTGCAAGGTCTTTGACTTGATCCATAGCTTTATTCGTCTCTGATTTTGAAGTACTGATTTCTTTTTCCTGTTGTTTGACTATTTGTTGGAGTGAGGCAATGTGTTGATCGCGCAGTCGTAGATCTGATTCGTATTTTTGCACGAGCAATTTTTTCTCTGTATCGTTTTCTTTCTTGAGATTGATTGTTGTTCGTTTTTCTACTTCATCAACTGCTTTTTGTAATTGCTGCGGGAATGTGACGACTTGATTTTTCAATTCTTTATATTCGGTCATTTTTTGATCAAGTTCATCTTTTTTTGCAGTCAATTCAGTTTCTATTTTTTGTTTCAATTCCGCACATGCTTTTTGTTCTTTTGATAATTTTTCTTCAAAGTCAGCTTGTTTTTTGCGATTATTCATCAAAAGAGTAAACGCCTGTTCATCTTCAGTTTGTTTTTGCTGACGTTTTTTATTTTCAATCTCTTCTACCACTTGTTTTTTAAGGTTTTCTACCTGATCTATTTCTGCGATCAGTTGAGTAATAAGTTGATTGACTTCCTTGATCATCCCTACGCGGAGATTTTCAAGTATTCCTTTTGTATTGGTTTTTTCTTTTGTAGTAGTGGAAGTTATTTTTTCAACAGAAAGAAGCGGAGACGTTGTTGGTTCAATCGTTGTTTTTTTCCTCGGTGGCATAGGATGAAAGTGTATCATGTCAATATGCCTTACGCAACAGCAAAATCAAAGCATAAATTATATTTTATTGTTTTGATATACTATACTAATCGTAAGTTCCATCACGACGGGACGTATCACCGCAAAGCGGGATCCCGTACGCGGGACGAAGGGTTATACCGCTGATCGGATTTAATCAGATTTTAATCATATCTCATCTGAAAGCGGCATAATCATACCCCTATAGAATGTATACCGCTTTCAGATGAGATTGCAATCCCGCCAAGGCGGGACGGCATAACCCTCCGTACGTCCCGCCATGGCGTGACTACGATGGGTATATACATGTATACAATAAAAAAATTTTTACATCGATTTTGGCCAACAATAGTATTTATATCTATCTATCTTTTTATATTCCGAAAAACTTTCATATCAGGGCTTGTTCCTTTTCCCGGGGATTTGCTCACATCTTGGTTTTTCCCGTATAAAGCAGGAGGATGGGAAGGATATTCTCCTTGGATTACTCATAAAGAATTCATACTTGCTGACGTAGTGCGACAGCTGTATCCATGGAGAATATTATCCATGGATTTATTAAAAAAAGGGATTATTCCTCTGTGGAACATATATTCATTTTCAGGCAATCCGTTGATTGCTAATGTACAATCTGCAGTGTTCTATCCTTTCAATATTTTATTTTTGCTTATCAAGAGTCAATGGGCGTGGATTTTATATATTATGATACAGCCTGTTCTTGCGACTTTTTTTATGTATATATTTATACGAAGCGTTGGTCTTTCCCGATTGGCAGGGATTTTTGCTGGCATTGGTTTTGCTTTTATCGGGTATACGATGGTGTGGTTTGAGATGGGAATTATTGGACATTCGGCATTATGGTTACCTTTTATCCTGTGGGGAATGACACGATTTATTCATACAAAAAAACTTCTTTATTTAGTTTTTTCCTGTACTGGTATCGCATGTTCTATACTCGCTGGACATGCTCAGACGACAGCCTATGTTCTTATTTTTGCGATCACATATTTTGTGTATAGAGGGTGGAACAAAATGACTAAACGTCAATTAGCAATCGGATTAGCTTTTCTTATCCTTGGAATTACTGTGGCGGCTATACAAATTATCCCCAGTTTTGAGCTAATGTCATATTCTCCAAGAGATGCAATTACATCGACCAGAACATTTCACAAGTTTATAACCCCTCCCTCCCATATAGCCATGTTATTTGCTCCAGATTTTTTTGGCAATCCCGCAACGGGTAATTTTTGGGGGAAAGACTATGGTGAGTTTATGAACTATTCTGGCGTTGTTGTATTGCTTATTTCGCTTATTGGATTTTATACTTATTTTAAAAATAAAATAGTTCGTCTCTCACTTATTACAGTGTTTGTTTCTTTTCTTATTGCGTATGTCTCTCCAATAGCAGAACTACTTTTTCGCTCTCAAATTCCTATTTTAAGTACTGGGTTGCCATCACGGACCATTTTCCTTGCAGGCGTAAGTTTTGTCATTGCCTCGGCTTATGGAGTTGAGGCAATTCAAAAAAAAAGCTTGGGAAAGTTGTTATACCGATAATTACAGTGTTTTTGGTGTATGTTATTCTTTGGTTAATAATATTTAATCTTCGCATTGATCTTCCAAAATTAGCTGTGACAAAACGCAATCTACTCTTGCCCACAGGAATTGCCTTTTTAGTTGGTTTAACGATCATATTGAGAAAATTTACTCGGCATTTTTTTATTTTATGGATAGTTATCTTTTTCTGTATGGGTTTTGAATATTCTTTCTTTTTAAATAAATATTTGCCATTTGCCCCAATGCGCTACATGTTTCCGTCTCATGAACTGGTAAATAAACTATCCCAGATAACTGGTGTAAATAGGATATATGGTTATGATACAGCAACGATCGGAACAAATCTTCCGGTGCAATGGAGATTGCAAACTCCTGAAGGATATGATCCTTTATATATAAAAAATTATTCTGAGTTAATGCGCGCTGGTACCACTGGAAAACTGGAGACAGATTTGCCGAGAACCGATGCATTATTTTCTGAAACGATTCCCATAAAAGATTCGTATACGAAGCAAGTGTTATTAAATCTACTGGGAGTACGCTATGTTTTAGATAAGGAAGATAATATGCCAAAAGAATTGGATCCTCGGACAGATAAATTTCCTCCCGATCGTTTTCAGCTTATTTATCAAGCATTTAAATGGAAGATATATCGTAATAAAATGGCTATGTCGAGAGCTGTTGTTTTTTATGATTATGAAGTGATTCCCGAAAAAGAAAAATCTATTCAGAGGCTTTTCAATCGGACATTTCCATACAGTCAAAAATTAATCTTAGAAACGATTCCTGTTTTGCCGTCAACATCATCCCACCCACAACCAGCGCAGCTACATTTTTATTCTGCCAATACTATTGAGATCAATACTAATACAAAACAGCCAGGACTACTTTTTTTGTCTGATAATTATTATCCAGGATGGTATGCTTATGTAGATAATAAACACAGTCCGATTCTGCGCGCTGATTATTCTTTTCGAGCTGTTGAAGTACCCAAAGGAAAACATACGGTACGATTTGAGTATAAACCGAATTCATTTTATATTGGGTCAATCATTTCATTAATATCTGTTCTATTATTGGTTTTTTCTATTAAAAAGAAGATTTCTTAAACCCAGTCTCATCAAGTTTTCAGCTTATTTTCAGCTTGACCATCACAGTATTTTCAGGTGTGCTTTTTAGCACTATGGTTTTTTATAACTATCTCGTGCGCTAAAATAAATAAGGTTTCCAATAAGGCCAAAAGCACAAACAGCAATAAGCAAAAGAGGAGAGGAAAGTATGTAAATACTGTCATAATAGACGCGGAGAGGATTGGTAAATATATGCCATGAATTGGTTCTTTGTACTCTTCCTAAAACGACTCCAAAGCCAATGACAAAATTTATAGCACTTATAATAGTTTGTACTACAGAATCTGAAATTTTTTTTCGAAAAAAGCGAGAAAGCATACACTCAAAAAAATAGAGACTGATCACAAAAGTCACAATGCCAAAGACAGTAAAAAAAAGATATTGCATTATGACGATAAATTTCTCCACACCATACAGTATGGTCCATTGTTCGGCAAGATGTGAAAGATCAGTGAGGATATAGAGAGTGTTGGGGATAAAAATCAGCCATAAAATCACCAGAAACCATCGTATTTTAGTTTCCCCCTTTTTGCATATCAACCAACCGAGTATGACGCTTATAATGGCGAGGATTGCATTCCATGTCATCCAGAGTATATTGTATATAATAATATTCATATTTTCTCATTAGGGCATCAGGCGTGTGAAGGTTTTTATTATACCATATGAAAAGATTAGAAAAGCAGAGCGATACAATCGTTTATTCTGCTCCCCTCTCTCTTATTTTAAACGGTGAGCAAGGAATAATATATGGTAAACCCATTGTTGGGATAGCAGTTGACATACGTATAACGTGCATTGTGTCTCCAAGCGATCACACATCATATGACTTGAGGACTCAGGCTATTATCACAATTATTACCCGTTATCTCAAACAATCAAAGAGCGAGTATATAGAGAGACCTTTTCAGTATTCTTTTCATTCAACAATTCCTGAAAGAGAGGGTTGTGTATTTCATTTATCTTCAACTAAGTTGGTTGCTTTGGTGAGCGCGGTATTGTATTTTTTTACTCAAAAAGAGTATACAGCAGATGTCATAAATACTATTGCTTATGAAATAGAGAAAAAGCTTGTATCTCGTCCTTTAGGATTTTCAAATACCGCATCATGTATGGGTGGTGTGATCTATTGTCGGAAAGAATTTGAATTTCTTAAAGGAATATATCAACTTTTTGTTAAAATTCCTCGTGCGATTGAAGATACATTATTTATTGTACATACAGGAGAGACAGAAAAGACTGATCAGGATATGACGTCTGACAGAGGAATGATGTACAAAAAAAACACTTTCGGCACAGAGAATATTTTTAATGAGATGGAAAAATGTACAAAGCGGATGGTTATTTCTTTTATGAAAGAAGATATATTATTTTTTCAAGAGACTGTGGTCAAAAGTCAAACGCTTCTTGAACAGTTGGGAATCATATCTGAAAAGAGTGAAAAAGTGATACAATGTCTTTTGCCGTACGCTGTGTCAAAAGTCATTGGATGTGAACATCTGAAAAAGTCCTCTGGGTTTTTATTGTGTTCTGCGCGTGATGTTAACGAGTTTACTCAATTCCTTAAAAAGAATTCATTTGTTTTTTATCCGTTGAGACAATCATCACGAGGAGTACGAAAAAAGCCTACTTAAATTGAGGGAGTTGTATAGTCCAATTACCATTATTTTTCTTAATAATACCAAGGATATCTCCCGTGACAAACCCCCACAAAGTCCATGCTGAAAAAAGAACAATCATGCCAATTGCCGCATGAGTCAATTTTTGTTGAGCTTTATGCAGTTTTTCTTTATCTCCTCCCGACAATATCCAATCAAGAGATCCCCATAAAAGATAGATAAGTAAAAAAAACCCTCCGAGAATAAGGATAATGCCTAATAATTGAGTGATGACTGTTCCAAGCACTGATCCTGGATTGTTTAAATTCGTGCATAATGGTCCTGCACAAATTATATTTTTAGGCTCGATATTCATGTTTTAAGCTAATAATTCTATATACATATTAAAATGTGTTTTTACTGAATAATATTAATTTTTGGTCGTATGATTGCCAGTGCGTCGCCAAATACAATAAATCCGATGATTGCCGCGGCAAGAGGAGCCATGACAACGATCAGGAGTCCGACCCCGCTCCATTTAAAGATATTTTGCGCCTCATCAAGCTTTTTGGGATCTGCTCCTGCAGTCAGCAATGTATAGCCTGCGCGGATGAAATTGATAAGAGTGACAAGTCCTGCGACAATCATAGTGAGATTGAGTCCAACGTTTAATACGGATACTAATATATCTATTGGTTTTCCTTGTGGCATCCAGTCGGGAGGAATGATTGTTCCAAAAATATCAGGAATTTTTTTTCCTTGAGCTAATAAGTTTTTCATATTTTTTAAGAAAAAGGCAATTTTAAGTTCAAAATCACACTCAAGAGTTTAATCATAATATAACTTACTATAATGATAGCAAAACCAAGAATGCTGTAGGTGAGTAGTTTTTGCGCTTTTTTCAATGCTTCAGGATTGCCTGGTGATTGAAGGATAGAGAACCCAGATACGATAATCATAAAAAGTAGTATGACGCCAGCTCCGATCATAAGGGTTGGGACGAGAAGATTGAGAAAATCTGCAATAGACTCAAAATGTTGTGCAGGTGGAAATTGTGTGGTGATATCAAGCACAAAAAGACTAAACATTATCTTTCATTGTAAGTATGATCTTTCTTTTTGTCAAGAAATAAGATAAGTTACCATCATCTTCCTACCCTGAGTAAAATCGTTTATAATAGTCACTATGTTTCATCCTCTGTTTTCAATCACCAACAAAATCCTCAAGCATATTGGCACCATTGAAGCGGCAAAAGGAATGATTATGGATGCGCCGCTTTTACCACTTTGGGAAAAACAATTCAGAGAAGATGCTATTGTTCGCACAGCCCATCATGGCACGCGTATTGAGGGAAATAAACTTGACTATACTGAAGCAAAAGAAGTACTGCAAGGAAAAGAAGTCGTGGGGAGGGCGCGAGATGTGCAGGAGATCATCAATTATCGCAAAGTACTCACGCTCATTGACGATGAAGCAAAGCGAAAAATAGAGCGGATCACTGAAGATCTGATAAAAAAAATACATCGTACGGTTGCTCTAAAAATTCTTCCGGATGATCAAGCTGGGACGTATAGAGTAAAGCAAGTAGTAGTACGCAATAGTGATACCGGAGAGGTGACCTTTCGTCCTCCTCCTGCAGTGGAAGTCCCTTTCATGATGCGTGAATTTTTATATTGGTTGAATAGATCATCAAATAATGATATACACAGTGTCTTAAAAGCAGGAATTGTTCATCATGAATTGGCTCGAATACATCCCTTTATTGATGGGAATGGAAGAGTGGCGCGGGCCATGGCAACGTTAATTCTTTTTTTGGGAAAATACGACATACGACAATTTTTCTCACTTGAGGAGTATTATGATCGCAATGCAGTCATATATTATGAATATTTACAAAAAGCTTCAGCTGGCGATTTAAGCGCGTGGCTTGAGTATTTTACAGAAGGAGTTGCCATAGAATTTGAACGGATTAAAAAAAAGATTGTAAAGCTTTCAAGAGATACACAGTTTAGAAAAAAATTAGGAGGCGAGCAAATCTATTTGACTGAACGACAGATAAAAATCATAGAATACATACAAAGCGTTGGCTACCTCCAAAACCAGAGTTTCTCAACACTTTTTCAAAACCTTTCAGAAGACACAGTGCTTCGGGATGTACAGTATTTACTTTCGAAAAACATAATAAAAAAAATTGGGAGAACAAAGGCTGCGAGATATATCATGACTTAAATAAACATGAATAACCAATCTCAAACGTTTATGTCTGTTGGATTTGGACTTTCTTTTTTATTTGCGCTTACTCTGATTGGAGAGGGAATAATCAAGATGAGAAAAAGCGAAGGAGGGGCAATAATTTTTATCTTGGGAGTTTTATGTGTCAGTATAATAAGCGTTTTCTTTTTATACCTTTTTTTTAGTAGAGCACAATAATCGTATGTATTTTAGAGAATTATCAGAGTATTTTTCCACCATTGAACACACTCAATCTCGTCTTGAGATGACTTATATACTTTCTGATTTATTCAAGAAAATATCGCCAGATGAGATATCCTGTGTGTTGTATTTATTGCAGGGACGAATTGCGCCTCTTTTTGTTAAAAGCGATTTTGGTATGGGTGAAAAAATGGTGATAAAAGCATTAGTGAAGGCATTGCATATAGAACAGAATGTGTTTATCAGACAGTATAAAAAAAGCGGTGATATAGGACTCACTGTTGAAAGTATACGTCATGGTATGCACACGATTGAAGAGGATGATATATCGGTAAAAGCAGTTTTTGATCAATTGAAAAAAATTGCAAGCGAAGGAGGTGAGGGGTCTCAGGAGCGGAAAATGAGTATTCTTTCGCATTTGATACGCACGCTTGATCCTCTCTCTTGTCGGTATGTAGTACGAATTCCAATAGCAACTTTACGTCTTGGGTTTTCAGATATGACTATATTAGATGCACTATCATGGATGTTGGCAGGAGATAAAAGTCTGCGGAAACATATTGAGAAAGCATATCATGTGCGTCCTGATCTTGGATACATTGGTAGTATTTTGAAAAAAAAAGGCATTATGGGGATACGTCATGTTGCTCCCGCACTTTTTACTCCTATTTTAATGATGCGAGCGGAAAGATTATCAAATGCACAAGACATCATTGAACACATTGGGAAGTGCGCGGTGGAACCGAAATATGATGGGTTTAGATTACAGATACACTGTCAAAAATTAAAAGTTAATCCCGCCATGGCGGGAGAAAAATTAAAAATTGCAAAAAATAAAGTACGATTATATTCTCGAAATCTGGAAGATGTGACACGTATGTATCCTGATTTGGTTGAAGGGATTATCAAAGAAGCGAAAATTGACGAGATTATATGTGAGGGGGAGGCAATTGGTTTTAATCCCTCAACTGGTGATTTTTTGCCTTTTCAAGAGACAGTACAACGTAAACGAAAATATGACATAACAGAAAAAGCCAAGGAAATTCCGCTCAAATTATTTCTTTTTGATGCGCTGTTGATTGATGGAAAAACTTTACTGGATACTCCTTTTTCAAAACGTCGCAGTTTACTTTCAGATTCCTTTATCAAAGGAAAAATAGATGCTTCAACGGTTTTCGTGGCAGATGAAAAAATCATAGATGATCCAAAAAAGCTTGAACTACTTTTTGAAGAGTCAGTGTCAAAGGGTTTGGAAGGAGTGATTGCCAAAAAATTAGATGGTGTGTATAGAGCGGGCGCCCGTGAATGGAATTGGATCAAATACAAAAAAAGCTATAGTTCAAAACTGACTGATACTATTGATTGTCTGGTCATGGGATATGATGTGGGGCGTGGGAAGCGTACTGATTTTGGCATTGGTGCTTTTCTGGTCGGTATATATGACCCGAAAAAAGACGTCTTCGTCACCGTGAGTAAAATCGGCACTGGTTTGACTGATGAAGAATGGAAGACATTGAAAGTCAAAAGTCAAAAGTTAAAAGTTAAAAGTCAACCAAAGAATTATGACGTTGATAGAAATATAAAATGCGACGTGTGGCTTGATCCTTCAATCGTGCTTGAAGTGCGTGCTGATGAGATCACCAAATCTCCGGTGCATACGGCGGGACGTGTCATGAAACCGACAAAAACAGGAAAAGGAGAAGAAGTTGATACGCCGGGCTTTGCTCTTCGCTTTCCCCGGCTTGAACGGTTCCGTGATGACAGGCGACCAGAGGACGCAACGACAGTGAAAGAGATTGAGAAGATGTACAAAGAACAAAAGGTCTCATCATGAATTAATCGTATATACTGTGAGTTCCGACAGAATGAAACCACGCTATTTTTTTATCAACTAATTCAAAAATAATTCTATAGCTGTAATCAATAGAGAAAGACCAAAATTCTTTTAGTTTTCCTTTTAGTTGATGAGTTTTAAGTTGTGGATGAAAAGGATCTTTGCGGAAAAGTCTTTCTTTTCTTTCGGCGACCTTTTTGATTTTTTGAGGTAAACGTTGATATTCTCTTGCGAATTTGCTGGAATAATAAATTTTCAAGAGGAAAGATTATCGCACATCAGCCAGAGATTTGAGTAGCTTGCCTTTATTTAACTTGAGTTCTTCACGGCTTTCCTCCAGTTCTTTTAGTAATTTATTCTCAACCCAAAAACGTAAAAGACTTCTAAAAAACTCACTTTTATTTGTAAAGTGACCCTTTGTCATTTCTTGTTTGACGATTCTATTTAACGATAATGGAAGAGAAATATTTACCACCGTACGCATATTTATATTACAAAATAATAAATAATATTACAATTTTAGAAAAAGAAAAACGATTTGTCAACATCAAACCGTTGATAAGACGTGTTCCAACTAATCCTATTCACGATCTATGCCTATATCAATCATTGCCCATCCTGTCAAAAAAAGGACAAAACCTAATATTCCTTGTACCAATAAACAGATCAAAAGAGATTGCGGAGATGTTTAAAATGGCGTTTGAGCTGATGTGGAAAGGTGCTGATTATCTATAGATTTCGTGATCTCCCACATCAAAAAATAACACTTCATTTTTGCTCACAAATTCAAAAAGAATACGATGATGAAAAGTGATAGAAAAAGCCCATATGATAAAATTATATGATGGTGATTATTTATACTCAACATGCACAGGAAATGCTGGTTTTGAGAAAGATTAAAAAGAATTTTATTAAGACATGTATGAGTAGTCAAGACAAGATATTCTCTGCCTAAGTCGTGAAATATGATTAAGAGACAAATTAATTTACACGTAACCGTTCAGGGTTTGTCAAAACTGTGTCATCCTGACCCCGCAAAATGCGGGGGAAGGATCTCTGAACTTGTTTCAGTAGCTTACATATATAAATATAGAAACTCACATTTGTGAGAGATTCTTCGCTACGCTCAGAATGACAATTCTTTGTCAAATCCTGAACTGTTACATTTACACTCATGACTACACAATTTTCAAATCTAAAAAATGTGTGTTATTATTATTAACAATCAAATCAATTTTAGTTAAGAGTGCATGTTTTGCAATGTGGGTTTAACTGAATATCTGAAGTTAAAAAATATAATCATCAATGAAAAACTTTAACATCTACACATATGGTCTTATTATATTGATAATTTTTTTTATATTTGGCAGTGTGATTGTATTCTTTTTATTACAACAACCTGTTCAAAAAACCAATACTTCGTCTAATTCTCTTTTTTATCCTTCTCTTACACCTCCTATACAACAATTTATGCTATCTAAAGATTTTCTAGGTGACCCAAAGATTAGTCCAAACGGAAAATACGTATATATAAAAACAGCAAATAATCAGCAAATTATCAATTTAAAAGGAGAACCTGTGTATGATATATCTAATATATATATTGATTCTTTGGCTTCCTTCTATATATCAGATTCTTATTGGACACACGACTCATTGAATTTAATTTATGTGGGGGAGGGAGATCTCAAAATGGATTTTGAAAAACCTTTGAAAGAAAAGTATCTAGAAAGAGAATTCAGTTTTCCTGTTTATAAGAGAGTTCTTATCTCTTCCCAAGATAACAAATTATTTGAGATAAAAAGTCAAAATGTTACTGATGCGCTGAGAGCATTCGATCAGAGTGGATCAAAATTTATATATGTATCCGATCTTCCAAATGAGAACGTTTTCGGATATCATTTATGGATGTATGACTCTGTTACTAACAAACATAAACAATTAAGCAATCTACTAGATGAATCTTATGGTCGTGTAGTCTTGAAAGATGATGGAAAAGCTTTTGTTGCAGAGCGAACAAGAACAGGAAAGAATAAGAATGAATTAGTCTATTTTAATATAGCCATTGAAAGTCAGCCGAAAGTATTCCCTTTTCCTTCTAATTTGAAAGTAGGGATTCAAAAGTGGTTTGCCCTTTCACATAATGGTCAGAATCTTACCATGATTGTATCGACAAAAATACCGGATAAGAATAACAGTTTCAAGTTTATTTATAGTTTGATTACAGTAGCAGTTGATCAATTATATGATCAGGCTAAGTATCTTGCATACGAAAAACAAAGTGAATTGTCAGACGTACTACAAAAGCAATATATCAATCAAAAACCGGACGGACTGGGAAGTAGTTCGGCGGATATTGGAGCATTTATTAATGAGGAGATGCAAAAACAGATTGGAAAAATATCAATAGAGCAAATCCCTATTACAAATATGCCGAAAGAGTTGGACGACAATATACAGTGGAGTAGAGATGGAATGAGAGTTATGGTATTATCTTCGTTGGAGGATCAGTGCTGTGTTGAGATAGGGATTATAGATATTCAAAACAAAAAATATACGTCTTTCTATACCCTGCCTATAAATAGAGAAGCAAAAGAGCAAGAATTGGTAGATTCCTCAGGTATACGTCATATTGTGAAGGAGTATACAGAGCAGGATACAATTTCTAGTTTTTCAGCAAGCGATGATTTTCATTTTGTCCTTGTAAATAAAACTGACTATAGTAAGACAGGTACAAAGTATGTGATTGATCTTGTAGAATTGACTGGTCAATGATTTTTTTTACATAAATGCAAAAAAGTTCGGCTAAAATTACGATTTTATATATTACAGTTTTCTATTATTAAATGAATAAAAAGTCCGGATTGTTTGCGTTATAGAATGAGGAAAAAAGGCGTTGATTATCTATAGATTTCGTGATCTCCCACATCAAAAAATAACACTTCATTTTTGCTCACAAATTCAAAAAGAATACGATGATGAAAAGTGATAGAAAAAGCCCAGAGGTTTTTTAACTTTCTTTTTAATTTATGTGTTTTAAGGCGATGATCAAAAGGATTCATTCTAAAAATAACTTCTCTTTTATCAATTTCTGATTTTAGTTCGGCAGTTAAACGAGTTATTTTTCGAGCAAAATTACTGGTGTAATATATTTTTTTAATGTGCATTTTTCATCAACGAAGATATGGATTTTAATGCTTTTGTCTTGTTTTTTTTAAATTCATTTCTTCCTTCTTGTACTATGTGTGTGATCTGTTGCTCTTCAAACGCTTGGAGTTTTTCCTCTATTTTTGTTAATAAATCAACATCAATAAGCGCAATATCAGGTCGATTTCTTCGCATGACAATCATGGGTTTTCTTGTTGTTTTAACCCTATCAAATACTGTACGATAGTTGCGAATCATTTCTTCAACTGATATTATTTGATTTAAAACACTGAGTGTACTCATAAGTATGCTACATTATAATCTATGTAGAATACTATGTCAATATCTTTGTTTGTTTTGTTTCAATGCTGATGAAGAGTTTTGACGAAACGGATGGGGTATTCGACAAAAAATGAAAATACATTCTTACGCATTCTACGCGCTGAGGTGTGTACGCATAATGCTGGATCAAACAGAATCGTTCCATATTTTTTCACATGCATGGCAAGATCAATATCTTCATGAACTACCTTGTCGTCTAAGCATACTTCATTTTTCACTTTATTCCACATGAGACGAGTTAATGCCATATTTGGTCCAAGAAGCGTCTCATGGCCTTGTATTTTTTTCATAAATTGCGCGTACATTCTACTGGGGAGATTAAATGTTTTCATCATAGGTAGATCATGAAAGAAAATAGGACCTGATACCGCATCAATGGCATGACTCGTGAAATTAGATATAATTCGCTCAACCCAATCAAGCGCTGGTATAGTATCTGCATCACATCGTGCAATGATATCTGATTGTACTGCGTCAAACCCAGCGTTTCTGGCGTGGATCATCCCAACCTTTTTCTCATGGAGTATATGCACGGCATATTTTTCTGCGATTGCAACAGTGCCGTCATGTGAATTATTATTTACCACGATGATTTCATCTGGCTTAACGGTCTGATGTGAAAGTCCATCAAGGCACTGTGTAATATACTTTTCTTCATTGTACGCTGGTATTACCACAGAGATTGTCATACTTTGTATAATAGGGATAAAATTATGGATGTCCCTTATTTTTCTATCATTATACCAACTTTGAATGAAGAACGGTTTCTACCCAAACTTTTAAAAGATCTTCAAAAGCAAAAAGAAAAGTCATTTGAAGTCCTTGTGATAGATGGCCATTCATCAGATAAAACATCAGAATTAGCTCAAAGCTTCACACGATTTTTACCCAGCATACAGGTACAGACTGTTGAAAAACAAAATGTGTCGTTTCAACGTAACTGGGGGGCACGTCATGCGCAGGGGCGTTATCTCATATATTTGGACGCTGATTCACGGGTGAATGTACATTTCATAAAAAATTGTCTCAAAACAGTTCGTTCAAATAAGTCTCTGATTTTTATACCTCTTTTTCACACGTCCAAAAAGCAATACCAAGATTCCATTATTTTTAATCTCGCAAATTTTTTTATTGAAGTGTCCCAAAGTTTTGGTAGGCCAATATCAGCGGGTGGTTCAATGATATTTGAAAAAGACTATTTTTATTTTTTGGGAGGGTTCAACGAAAAATTATTCTTTTCAGAAGATTACGAGATAGTTACCCGAGCGCGAAAATATGGTGTATGTGCGTATGTCCTTAAAAACGTTAAAATAACTTTTTCCATGCGTCGATTCAAAAAAGAGGGACATTTTAACGTGTTTAAAAAATACGCCCTTGCGTGGCTCCATCATTTTTCAAATAAGAGCGGAGGTATATATAAAAAAATTTTTGAGTATAAAATGGGAGGGTCAAATTATCATATATTAGAAAAAAAATTAAAAAAGAAAAAAATATCTCGTTTCTTTGATGAGTTAAAACATCAATTAAGGCTTTTTATCAATGAATTCAATGAATAAGCATATCATATGCATTGCTCATGGTGGTGGTGGTTCAGGGTTATATGAGAATAAAATTGAAACCATTAAAAGATCCCTTTCTGATGATTTAATAGACGCAATTGAAGTGGATGTGCGAAAAACAAAAGACAATGTAGTGGTACTTTCCCATGATCGCGGTATAAAGACAAATGGTCATACCGTATGGGTTGATGAGGTAAATTTCTCAGATATAAAACATCTTGGTGTTGTGAGTCTTGAGGAGATTATGTCGTTTTTTAGAAAGAGTAAAAAAATACTTGATATTGATATTAAAGATAAGACGAGTGTTGGCGAGATTATTCGTTTATTTAAAAAACAGAGGTATTTCAAAAGAGTTTATTTTTCTTCGTGTGATCTTAACGTGCTATTTGAAATACAAGAAGAAATACCCTATGGTGAGTATTTTTTAAGTTCTAATATCGCTGATAGTCAAGATTTTTATCGTCGGAGAATCACCAGAATTTTTTTAGTTTTTGTTTCCATTTTGTTTTCACGACTTTTAATAATGTTTCTTAAGAAAAAATTCCGGAAAATCACACTTGATGGTATATCTCTTTTTTATCGTTTTGCAAAGAAAGAATTTGTTGATGATCTGAAAGCATTTGGTTTTAAGGTTTTTGTCTGGGGGACTGATAAAGAAAGTGAGTTAAAAAAATTGACATTAATCCCTATAGATGGTATCAAAACAAAAAATACCGCACTATTCAAGAAAATATTCTAGATTTATTATCCTTTTTTATTATATTTTACCTGTACACAAAATATCCACATTTTTTAATCTTAGTTCAACAAGTGAATTATAGCGTTTTGATAGCCTGTAATTTATATATAAACTATAGGTTAGCTTATAATTGTTAAGTATTTTGCTATAAGACTTGACAGATAGGGAGATTCTTTTTATACTGCGATCATGAAACAAAGGCAATCACACGTCATCTCATTGAAGCTTGACAAATTAGATAAACGATTGTTTAAAAAAGAATGGGCTGTTTTTGCTAAAAATCAATTTGAAGCATTGATGAAGAAAAATCTACGAATCCCAGTGAGTGTTTTTCATTTATAAAATAAGTGCTAAAAAAAGAAAGAGCATCACTACCGTTCGTTTTAGATAACGACAAATAGTAATGCCCTTATAATAGTTCTTTCCGATATGTATCCGTCGGAAGTAAAAAAAAGCCTATCAGAAAATAGATAGTTTGTCAATGATTTTTTTGTTGTTTTATGTATATGGTATAGATAAAGTTTTTCATTGATTTTTTACTTTATATATTTTTCCCTTTCCGTCACTTGAAGTAAATATACGTTTTGCAATCCCTTCAAATTTATCCTCATTCAACGTTTTATATTTCTCCCGCTCGTTTGACCCGATGATAATATATTGGATAGAATATTTTTTTATGAGATTGAGAATAAGCGACTCATCATCAGATTGATAGATATTCTCAATATCTGGAATAAGTCTACCGACAGCATCGCTTGATCCTCTCCAAAGCCATTCATGCACCCACCACCCAGCGACAGTGGGCAAGCCTGTGTATGAGGAGACGACGTTATATGTGGTATATGAATCTCCTTGCGCTTCCAATATGGTTGGCTGTCCTTTGACTGTCGCGTTGAGATATCCAATGATTTCTTTGTACTCTGGATACACTGTAGTGATCCATCCTGATCCATCAAGTTGAGGAGTTTTATTGAGCTTTCCATAATATGATGAGATTGCAAATACTGGATAAGAAGCGATAAGAGAGAAAAATAAAATATAAAATATAAAATATAAAAAATAAAAAAAAGTTGGACGGAAATGCCGTTTGAATAGTATAAAAGTATAGGTTGATGCGATAGTCATCAAAATAAAGGCTTGGTATCCTAATTTGAACATGGTATTTGCGCGAAAGTGCGCAGGA
>CAYJVA010000005.1:0-21003 GCA_964373465.1 uncultured Gammaproteobacteria bacterium | reverse complement strand
CACAAAACGGATGTTATTTTGTGACCATGTGTGCGAAAGATAAAGAGGAATTTTTTGGTGAAATTAGAAACAATAAGATTATATTGAATAAATACGGAAAAATTGTTGAAAGTCAATGGTTATGGATCGGAAAACGCTATCATTATGTTCAATTGGATGAATACATCATAATGCCAAATCATACGCATGGTATTTTAACGATACAAAACAATAATGTTTGTAGGGACAGGTCGCGACCTGTCCCTACGGTGAAAATCAAATCATTATCCGAATTGATCGGTGCGTTTAAAACAACCTCTTCCAAAATGATTCATCAAAATGGTTTGGCATGTTTCGTATGGCAACGGTCATTTTACGATCATATTATTCGTGACGAAAAATCATTACATAACATCCGCGAATATATTCAAAACAATCCATTAAAATGGGAATTTGACAATAACAATCGGGTAAGGACAGGTCGCGACCTGTCCTTACAGGAAAATTCTCATTTCATTTAATATGCATTCATTAAAAAATCAATTTACACATAAAAAAGTCCTTATTGTTGGTCTAGGATTGCAAGGTGGAGGAGTAGGTTTGGTAACTTTTTTTTCTCGTCTGGGAGCTCACGTTCGCGTAACGGACTTAAAAACAGAAAAGCAACTTGAAGTTTCTCTTAAAAAAATATCATCTCTGATAGTTGGTTTGACACTCGGAAGACATGATATAAAAGATTTTCTGTGGGCAGATATCATTTTTAAAGGTCCATCTGTGCCATGGGATATTCCTTGTTTAAAAAAGGCTATTGCAAAAGGAATTCCAGTTGAGATGGAAACATCTTTTTTTGCTTCATATTGTCCCTGTCCCCTCATTGGAATTACCGGGACGAGAGGAAAGTCAACTACTGCTACTATGATTTATACAGTGATGAAAGAGTCTGGTTTTTCAGTCTTTCTTGCCGGTAATGTTCCTCATGTCTCAACGATCGCATTACTTGATAGGTTAACGATTAAAGATTATGTAGTCCTTGAGCTTTCTTCGTGGCAATTGTCTGGATTTCACCTGAGGAAAATAAGCCCTCATATTGCGGTTATCACCAATTTTTATCCTGATCATCTGAATTATTATAAAAACCTTGAAGATTATTGGCATGACAAAACAGCACTATATGAATATCAGAAAAAAGAAGACAGTTTAGTTATCCCACGAAGAATTTATCAAAAAATAAATAAAAGGCCATTGTCAAAAATAATCCAGACACACTCAAAAGATTTTAAAGAAAAACTTAAGTATTTGAGAGGTATGCACAATTATGAAAATGCATCACAAGCTCTTGCGGTTAGTCGTCTATTGGCAATTGATCAGTTAAAAGCATGTAAGATCATATCTCTTATACACCCTTTGGAATATCGTATGGAAAAAATCGCTACTATTTCAGGGATTGATATATATAACGACTCAACTTCAACTACTCCTATCGCATGTCAAAAGGCTATTGACTCATTGCGTGAAAAGAAAATTACATTAATTCTTGGAGGTAATTCAAAAAACCTTCCTATTGAAGAGCTTGTGCGCGACATCAACAGGTATGTTGCTCAGGTGGTATTGTTGAAAGGATCATTCACCGACCACATACAGCCTTTTATTGATAAAAATAAAATAATACAGAGTATGCCATTTGATGATATAAATAAAGCGTTTCATACTGCCTTCTCATGCACACAAAAAAATGGCGTTATACTTTTTTCACCAGGCGCGACTTCTTTTTCCCTGTTTGAAAATGAGTTTCATAGAGGGAGCATATTTACGAAAATAGTAAAAGAGTATGAGAAAGAAAAAATACAATAAATATCAAAAAGCTCATTCTCCTCAAAGGGATATGTTTACTTTATTTTTACTTCCTATTATTGCATCGGTAATCGGCATCTTTTTTGTTTTTGAAGCTTCTTCAATCTCTGCATTTCAACACTTTGGTACAAGTTTTTATTATCTGAGATTACAAACGATCTGGTTTATAATAGGGATTTTATTGATGCTGTTTTTTTCGTCCTTTGACTATCATAAGTTGTATTATTTTTCGTTTCCTTTTTTACTCATTAATTTGATTCTGTTAGTTATAGTCTTAATTCCCGGGATAGGATATTCATCAGGAGGGGCACGGCGCTGGATAGATCTTGGAGTGATTACTGTTCAGCCGTCTGAATTAGTAAAATTTTCAATTATACTGTATCTCTCATCATGGTTTCTTACAAAAGAAAAAAAACGTTTTTTTTCCTTTCTATTCTTACTTGGGGTGACTATAGCGCTTATTCTATTACAGCCAGATATGGGAAGTGCTTTTATTGTGTTTGGAGTTTTTTTGATATTATATTTTCTTTCAGGTCAGGATTTACATTATCTTTTATTTCTTATTCCTATTTCAACAGGCGGATTTTTGATATTGATCAAATCGTCCGCCTATCGGCTTAAACGTTTCTTAGCATTTCTCAATCCTCAGGAAGATCCTCTTGGGATTACTTATCACATTAACCAAATTATGATTTCTCTTTCAGCCGGAGGGCTTTTTGGTCGCGGTATTGGTGCATCCCGTCAGAAGTATTTATTTTTACCAGAGGCGCATACTGATTCTATTTTTGCAATAATTGGTGAAGAATTTGGCTTTATTGGTTCTCTTGCGCTCATTATTTTTTATATTTTTTTAATACATCGCTGTTTCTTAGTTGCAACTCGCGCAAAAGATAGATACGGCAAACTTCTTGCAGGAGCTATTTTTTCACTGCTTTCTTTGCAGATTCTTATTAATCTGGGAGGTATGGTGAATGTCATTCCTTTGACTGGCGTTCCACTTCCTTTTATCTCCTACGGAGGCTCAAGCCTTCTTGTCTTTTTTGCACTCATGGGGATATTGATAAATATTGGGAAAAGGTAAAAAAATATTAATGAGGGAAAGTGAATGCAGAAGGACAGATTTTATTTAAAAAACACTGATTACAGAGCGGTTTTTTTGCATTGCATATTTTTCTTCCGTGATCAATCAAAAGATATGTGAGATGAAACCACTCTTTTTTATCAAAAATCAGCATAAGGTCTTGTTCTATTTTTTCTGGATTATTCTGTTTTGTCAGACCCAATCGTTGTGACACTCTTTTTACATGAGTATCAACTGCTATACCTTCAACAATACCATAGGCATTCCCAAGCACAATGTTTGCTGTCTTTCGCGCGACGCCGGGAAGGAGCAGAAGTTCATCCATGGTACGTGGTATTTCACCATTACATTTTTCAACGAGTATTTTCGCGCTTTCTTGAATATGTCGTGCTTTCATACGGTAAAATCCAGTTGATTTGATATCATGTTCAAGTTCGTGTATATCTACTTTTGAAAAATTGATTATTTCTTCTTTCATTGATAAGCGTCTGTATTTTGGGAAAAGATTCGCAGTTGTTTTATTTACAGTCATATCTGTGCATTGTGCCGAGAGTATCACGGCGATCAAAAGTTCCCAATTATTCTGGTAATGTAATATGATATGTGCGGATGGATAGTGTATTTTAAGAAGCTTGAGGATTTTATTCGTTTCTACCATTATGTAATTATACCGTATAATGAGAGTATGAAAATCCTTATTACTGGCGGTCATGTGACTCCAGCATTGGCTGTCATTGAGGAGCTAAAAAAGCATCCAAATGTGGATATTGTTTTTGTAGGGAAAAAGTATACTAGTGTAAAAAAGAAAACGCTTTCTTTTGAATATCAGGTTATTGCTGATTTAAAAATATCGTTTATTCATCTTGAGACAGGGAGATTGACTCGATTATTCTCACTGTCGTCGTTTCTCAATCTTCTCAGACTTCCTTTTGGTCTCATTCGGTCTTTTTATATTATTCAAAAAGAAAAACCAGATATCACTTTTTCTTTTGGTGGATATATTGCATTTCCATTGGTCATAAGTTCTTTTCTTTTAGGTGTTCGTATTTTTACCCATGAGCAAACAATGATTCCTGGTATTTCCAATCGATTCATCGCTTATTTGTCAAAAAAGATATTTATTTCTTTTCCAGAAACTAAAGGATTTTTTGATAAAAAGAAAACAGTCGTCACGGGCAACCCGTTACGAAAATCTATTTTTCACGTGATTAAAAAGCCTTTTCTTATAGAGAAAACTAAACCAGTTATTTATATCACTGGCGGTTCATTAGGTTCCCATAGTATCAATCGTATGATTGAAGAAGTTTTTCCGGATCTTCTGAAAAAATATATCATTATTCATCAAACTGGAAATAGAGAGGAGTATGGAGATTTTGACAGATTGTCGCGACATAAAGATAAAAACTATTTTTTACGCGCTCACTTTACAAGTGAAGAGATAGGATTTGTTTATTCAGTATCAGATATGGTCATAGCACGCTCTGGAGCAAATACTATTTTTGAACTCATTGCACTTAAAAAACCTGCTATTCTTATCCCTCTTCCGTGGTCTGCTGGAGGGGAGCAAAGAGCCCACGCTTTAATTCTTCAGAAAAAAGGAGTAGCTGAAATATTTTCTCAGGAAAAAGATAGTACAAAGATACTTCTTTCTCTTGTTAAAAAGATACTTAACAATAAGGATACTTATATAAAAAATTATTCATACATACAACACTATTTTTTCCCTTATGCGTCCAAAAAAATCGTTGATTTTATTCTATCGTAATAATAAACACATATTTTTATTTTTACTTATTTTTACTTTTTTTTTAGTTATTTTAATCAGAGGCGCTCGTTTATTTTCAATTTCGCATATTAATCTTTCTGGTACCGACCATATAAACGGTATAGATAAGCTTTATCGAAAAATCATATTTTTTATCTCAATCCCTGAGAGTGAAAAAAACCTTTATAGTGAAAATCCTCACATACAGTCAGTGAAAGTAAATAAACTCTATCCAAACACTTTGCATATTATCATTCAAAAAGCAGAACCTATCGCGCAACTTGTCGTGGATGAGGGTTTTTTTGTATTGTCAGACGATGCACGAATTATCACAAAGGCCAGAAAAAAGGACACAGAGATTCCAACGATTTCTTATTACCAAAAATTACATTTTAATGAATATGAAAGGGGGGAAATTTTAGCAAAAAAAGATATTACATTTAGTGTATTTTTTATCAAGAGCTTTATACGCGATGAGATTTTAGTTGATAGTGTTGATATTGTAAATTTAAATATGATACTATTAAATAGTGAAGGTAAAAAATACATTTTTACCGCTGATAAAGAAAAGGAGTCACAACTTAAGATTTTTCAGACGATCTATACACGCATGAAAGTTGATGGGATTGAGTATAGGACTCTTGATATGCGTTTTGAAAAACCTATTATTAAAATATAAAAATATATGAGTGATCGTACTATAACTGCCATTGACATAGGAACAAGTAAGATAGCTGTGCTCATTGCTCAGTTCTCAGATCAAGAATCAACACCTCGAGTGATGGGGTTTGCATCTGTTGTGTCGGCAGGGATAAAGCGTGGGCAAATCATTGATATTAGAAAAGTAACAGATACCATAGAAAAATGCGTGGAAAAAGCTGAACGAATGGCAGGGAGAAAAATTGATCATGCATATATCTCTATTGGAGGTCCTCATATCAATTCAATCAATTCACATGGAGTTGTTGCGGTACATCAACCAGAGGTTGAGATCACTGAAGGTGATGTGACGCGAGCGATTGAAGCCGCAAAAGCAATATCTTTATCATCAACACGTGAAATTATTGAAGTGATTCCACGAGAATATGTGGTTGATGGTCAGGACTGTATTAAAAATCCTCTGGGAATGACCGGTGTGCGATTGGAAGTAAACACTCATATTATCACTGCTGGTTTGACTAATCTTAGAAATGTAGAACGATGTTTGACTGATCTGGGTATTGAAAATGAGCGTATGGTGTTCACTGGGTTTGCATCTTCGCTTTCCTCAGTGACTGATACAGAAAAAGAATTAGGGGTTGCATTGGTTGATATCGGAGGTGGGAAGACCGATGTTTGCGTCTATGTTGAAGGAGCTCTTTCTCATTCTTCCTCACTTCCTGTTGGGGCTCGACATATCACCAACGATATTGCAGTTGGTTTGCGGGTTTCTCTTGATTCAGCAGAGAAGATAAAATTATTTTTAGTTGAAAGAACACTTAAAAAACATGAGACAATAGGTAAAAAAGATGAAGTAGATATACGACATCTCACTCTTCCTGAGGAAATTACTTCAATCTCATATAAAACGATTCTTGAAGGCATTATTAAACCTCGTCTTGAAGAAATTTTTGAAAAAGTGTATGTAGAGATTGAAAAAAATGGTTTTCACGCACTAATTCCTTCTGGATTAGTTGTTGTTGGCGGAGGCGCGCAAACAGTCGGAGTAATTCAAAGTGCAAAAAAGTCAGTTGGGCTTTCGGCACGCATTGGTATTCCTCAAGGGGTGACTGGATTGATTGATGAAGTGTTGTATCCTCAATATACCGCGGTGGTGGGACTGCTTTTGTACGCGCAGGGTAACGATAAGACTCAAGAAAAAACATACCTCAAAAATTTTTCCCATATTTTCAAACATTTTTCTTTCAAACATTCTTTTTCAAAGATAGCTGACATAGTGAAATCGTTTATGCCTTAAAGGTAATCCGAGAAAATACTATATTACCCTTTTTGAAATCTGTTATAATCTTTCTATAGTATGTTGATCAAACCAAAATCAGGACAGCCTGCAAAAATAAAAGTGATAGGAGTGGGTGGAGGTGGAGGGAATGTCATTGCTTCTATGATCACAAACGATGATATTGCAGGAGTTGAGTTTATCGCGATGAATACCGACGCTCAAGCTCTTCTTCATCACAAGGCTGATGTAAAAATCCAGATTGGGGAAAATCTCACCAAGGGTTTGGGTTCAGGTGGTGATCCTGAAGTAGGCGCAAAGGCGGCTGAAGAATCAAAAGACAAAATAAAAGAAGCCATTATTGGAGCCGACATGATTTTCATCGCGTGCGGAGAAGGAGGAGGAACTGGTACGGGAGCTGCCCCTATCATTGCAGAGATCGGAAAAGAAAGCGGAGCCCTTACTCTTGCAGTTGTCACAAAACCATTTGATTTTGAAGGCGCAAAAAGACGATTGGTTGCCGAGGAAGGTATTGCGTATCTTAAGGAAAATGTTGATACGCTCATTGTCATTCCCAACCAAAAAGTGCTTCAAGTCATTGACAATAAAGCAAGTGTCATTCAGGCATTTTCAAAAATTGATTCCATTCTCCATCAAGGAGTGAAAGGTATTGCCGAATTGATTACTACACCTGGATTGATCAACGTAGATTTTGCAGATGTAAAATCAATCATGAGTAATGCAGGAAGCGCGCTTATGGGTATTGGTATAGGGAGTGGAGAAAAACGCATTCTTAATGCGATCAAACAGGCTATTGCCTCACCACTTCTTGAGACTTCCATTGAAGGCGCTCGGGGAGTGCTTTTCAATGTCATGGGAGGTCATGATCTGACTATGCACGAAGTAGATGAGGCGGCATCAATCATCGCAAAAACAGTGGATCCTGAAGCAGATATTATCTTCGGCGCAGTAATTGATGAGAATATGGATGATCAAGTAAAGATGATTGTGATCGCAACCAAATTTGATGAGAATAAATTGCGGCTGAATGCGCTTAAAAACAAAGTTGATATAAAAGGATTTTCTTCTCAACCTGATATTTCTCCTTCCGATACAATTCAAGATGAGGAATTATTAGGTGAAAAGGAGGAGTTTGATGTGCCAACTTTTTTGAGAAAAAAAACACGATAAATATGATAAACGATCAAACAATTACCTGTCCGTCATGCGGACATTTAATTCCCCTCTCCGAAACCCTGACGAAACAACTCCATTCTCAACTTTATAAAGAATATGAGAATAAGCTTGAAAAACAAAGACTTGAATTTGAAAAAAATGAAAAAGTACTCATAGAAAAAAAAGCAAAAATAGAAGCACAAAAACAAATGGATATGGAGTTGAAAGATGCCCACAATCAATTAGAAGAGCAAAAAAATAAAATTGAAGAATTCAAATCAAAGGAGCTTGAACTACGAAAAGCTAAAAGAGCACTTGAAGAAGAGAAGAAAAAAATAGAGCTTGAGGTGGTGCGAAGAGTTGATGAAGAGCGAAAAAAAGCAGTTGAGACAGCGTTACAGACACAGGCTGAAGAATATCGTTTGAAGATGCTTGAGAGCGAGAAAAAAAACGACATGATGAAAAAAACCATTGAAGATCTGAAGAGAAAATCAGAGCAGGGATCTATGCAAATTCAAGGAGACGTGCAAGAGATGGATCTGGGAAGAATGTTGCGTGAACGTTTTCCCTCAGATATTATACAAGATGTTCCCACAGGCATACGTGGAGCAGACCTTATCCACAATGTACACAATCAATATGGCCAGAAAGTCGGTGTCATTTTATGGGAATCAAAAAACACGAAAAGTTTTGAGATGAAATGGGTGATGAAATTAAAGGAAGATCAAGGAAGAGTTAAGGCAGATGTGGCGATTTTAGCAACAAAAATACTACCTTCTGATGTTTTTTGTTTCTCACTGATGAAAGGAGTTTGGATTGTTGAGTATCAATATGTTATGCCTATGGTGCGTATGATCAGAAGACAATTGATTGAGATTATGACGATTAAACAATCATTAGTTGGAAGTGGAAAAAAAATGGAATATTTGTACAAGTATCTTTTGAGTAGTCAATTCAAAAATAAGGTTGAAAATATTGTTTCAAGTTTCACTTCGCTGAAAAGTGAACTTGAATCTGAAAAGCGCGCAATGCAGAGGATATGGAGTAGGAGAGAGAAAGAAATTGATCGGGTCATAGAAAATACATCAAGTTTTTATGGCGATTTACAAGGAGTGATCGGAGACTCGCTTCCGACTATATCCAATCTTGCCTTACCTGAAGCAGAGAGCACTTCATAAAATGAATGATTTTCCGAATCGTATCTTACTATTGACAAATGAAAATAGAGTACAGTATTATGTACATATATGAATACAAAAACTACCATTTCTATTTCTGAGGCTCGCAAAAGGATTTTTGAGATCGCCGACGCGGTGCAAAATCCTGACACGTATTATACTCTGACAGAAAACGGCAGACCAAAAGCTGTCCTTATGTCAGCTGAGGAATTTGAATCGTGGCGTGAGACGTTGGAAATTATGGAAGACTGTCCTGATCTCTATAATGATGTCAAAGAAATTGAACGCGATCTAAAGATGGGAAAATATAAAACATACATTACTTTAGAAGAACTTTTAGCTCAAAGAGGATATATCGTCGCCGATAAAGCAAAAAAAAAATATGGAGTATCGCATAAGGGTCAAACAGCGAGCAGAAAAGGAGTTAAAAAAACTTCCTAAAAGAGATCATGATCGTGTTTTAATTGTGATTTCTTCTCTTGTAAATAATCCTTACAGGGGAAAGAAATTAAAAGGAGAACAAAAGGATTATTATGCTATCAGATTTTGGCCTTACAGAATAGTCTATCGCATATATAAACAAGAGCATATTTTAATCATTGGTCGTATTGCTCACCGTTAAGGAATTTACAAAAAATAATTTACTATGAAAAAAAGGCACTATCAAATTTTACAAGAACAAATAATTACAGGAGAAGAGTTATTGTTAAGACAATATCTTATCATCCGTGAGACTAAAAAAGGCAAATATTCTATGCAAGGTATATTTGGCAAGATCAATGATCCTAAAGAATATGTCAAAGTCGCGGTCTATGTTGATCTTATTGATCGTTTGGGATATTCGGTTAATCAGATAGAGATTGATAACGTTCCTCCCAATAGTGAAAAATTAGTTGATATGATCGTCTATGAAGATGAAACAAAGAAAAGACCTTATATTGTGATTGAATGTAGAAAAGAAAATATTTCTGATCTTGACTTTGAAAAGGAATTCAAACATGCAGTTGATGCAGCACGATTTTTAAAAGCATCATTTGCCGCGTGCATCGCAGGCGATCGACGAGGTATTGTCGTCATAGATCAGAAGAATAAAGGGATAATATTGTCTGATCTTCCAACTAATCTTCGCAAAAAAAAAGAAAGGGAAGATTTCACTGGATAAAAAATATTTTTTCAAAATTTTTTTAACAAATATTTCGCTTGATTTTTAAAAATTCCAATGAATCGATTCATTGGAATTATATTTTTCAATCCCATATTTAGAATATACCGTTTTCAGATGAAATTGCAATCCCGCCAAGGCGGGACGGTATAACCCTCCGTATGTCCCGCCATGGCGGGACTACGATGGGTATACTATTTTTGCTGGAAAATAGTATAAAGTAACTGCGGTGGGGTGTGTCAGAAAGTATAGTGATTGAATATTGTCTTCATCATTGCTACAATACTTCAATATGTTTAAATCCATTGATCCACATCCTCATTTTCCCGAAATTGAAGAAAAAATACTTGCATATTGGAAAAAAAATAATATCTTTGAAAAAAGTCTCAAAAAAAAATCTGTAAAAGGAAAGTGGACTTTCCTCGATGGGCCTCCTTTCATCACTGGTCTTCCTCATTATGGGAGCTTACTTTCAAGCATTCCCAAAGACGTATTTCCACGTTACTACACAATGAATGGCTATAAGGTCGAAAGAGTATGGGGATGGGATTGTCATGGATTACCTGCTGAGAATAAAGTTGAAAATACACTCCATATAACACGAAAAAAAGATATTGAGGAAAAAATCGGCGTTGAAAAATTTATCAGAGAATGTAAAAAGTATGTTGGACAGGTTTCATCTGAATGGGAATGGTATATAGATCACATAGCCCGATGGGTTGATTTTAAAAATGCATATAAAACTATGGATCTCTCATATATGGAGACTGTGATGTGGGTTTTTCATACACTGTATAAAAAAAGACTCATCTATAAGGGCTTACGAGTATCGCTTTATTGTCCGCACTGCGCGACTCCAATATCTCATTTTGAAGTGGCTATGGATGCAGATAATTACAAAGATGTATCTGAGCCTTCAAATGTATATAAGTTTCAACTCGTTGACCGTGATTTTATCGGGGTCAATAAGAGAAATACCTTTTTTTTGGCATGGTCTACGACCCCGTGGAATAAAATAGTGACTATGGCTTTGGCTATCAATCCTGATATCACCTATGTGAAAGTATTACAGGGAGATGAACAGTATATTCTAGCAGAAAAATCACTAGAGATATTGAAAAAAGAACCGTATAAAATAATTCAAAAATACAAAGGAAAGAATTTGATAGGTATTCGTTTTATACCTTCCTTTGACTATCATTCTATTGAAAGTAATAAAAAAGCATATAGGATTGTCGCAGACGAGTTTGTGACTGCAGATGAGGGGACAGGAATAGTTACTTTAGCGGCGTACGGAGAAGAAGATCTTATGGTTATGCAAAAAAATAATATACAGATAGTGACTCATCTTGACGAAAATGGAGTGATTATTACGGAGGGATTATTTAAAGGGATGTATTATCTTGATGCAAATAAAGAAGTGAATCTTGATTTAAAAAAAAGAGGATTGATGTATAAAGAAGAAATGTACACCCATTCAATTCCGACTTGTTGGCGGTGTCATACGCGTCTTTACTATGCTCCGCAAAATGCATGGTATGTAGATATACAAAAGCTTAAACCTGATCTTAAAAAAGCAAATGAATATATTCAGTGGTATCCGTCCCATTTTAAGTATGGTAGATTCTTAAAAAGTATGGAGATGGCGCCAGACTGGTGTATCTCAAGAAGTAGATATTGGGGATCACCAGTACCTGTGTGGGAGTGTGAGTGCGGAGAGCGTTTTGTACCTTCATCTATTCAAGAGCTTGAGAAAAAGTCAGGGGAAAAAATACAAGATTTACACAAACCAGATATAGATACAATCACAATTGTGTGTAAGGCATGTGGAAAAAAATCAAAGAGGGTGAATGAAGTATTAGATAGTTGGATAGAAGCTGGATCAGCTGCTTTAGCTGAGCATCATTATCCTTTTGAGAATGCAAACACACTGAAATCATTTTTTCCTCCGGATTTTATCACAGAATATACTGGGCAGATACGTGCATGGTTTTATGTCTTACATGTGTTGGCAGTCGGACTTGATTTATTGGACGATAAAAAAAAGAATATAGTGGCAAAGCATGTATTAGTAACAGGGGTGATATTAGGGACTGATGGACGGAAAATGAGTAAGAATTATGGTAATTATCCTGATCCAAAAGAATTATTACAAAAATATGGCGGAGATGCATTACGTCTCTATCTATTAGGAAGTCCTGTCATGAAAGGTGAGGATATACGCATCTCGGAAGTGTCCTATCGTGAGCAAAATAGATTTCTTTTGGTGTTATGGAATGTTTACAATTTTTTCATTACCTATGCGCTGATTGATGGCTGGAAACCAATCTGTCTCGGCTTGGTAACTGCCTCGCCAAGACGGAAAGAAGAAGTTATTAATTCTTCACATGTGTTAGACCAATGGATACTCTCGCGTTTCAATGGTTATTTAAAAAATCTTGTTGAAAAAAGTTATTCTTGTTATGACACAATGGAAGCGGTAGGTCTTGCGCACATTTTTATCAAAGATTTATCCACATGGTATGTGAGAAACATTCGCTCGCGAGTAGGTCCGACAGCCACTGACGTAGAGGATAAAAACAATGCCTATCAAACTCTTTGGTTTGTGCTTAAAGAATATGTAAGATCACTTGCGCCAATCATTCCTTTTATCAGCGAAGAAATATATCAAAATTTAACTGGTGAGGATTCGGTTCATTTGACCGATTGGACTAAGGTTGATCATTCATTAATAGATTATTTTTTGGAAAAACAAATGCAATCGGCAAGAGAACTATCGTCTTCAATTCATCAGATCAGAAAAGTAGTAGCAAAAGTCAAAGTGCAAATTCCATTAAGGAAATTAAATTATACCGGGAGCGAAGAACTGACTGATGAAATAAAAAAAATAGTTTTAGATGAAACAAATGTTTACGAGCTTATGTATCAAGGGAAGGGAAAAATGACGGAGTATGCTGTCTCTGGTCAGTTCGGAAAAGAAAATCAAGACCTTGAGATGGGAAGAGTGCGGGAGATCATTCGTAGCGTTCAAAAACAAAGAAAAAAACAAGGTCTTATGGCAAATGAATATATTACTGCTCTTTTGCCAGATTATCCCAGAGCACATGAAGCTTATATAAAAACAAAAATAATGGCTAAAAGTATTGCAAAAGGCAAGGAGTTGACCATTGAAAAAATTAACGAGACATGAAGAAAAAGTTTGACATAGTTATTTTTTTTTGTCTCGTATCGCTTGGGACATTTAGCTTCTTCACTATTTTAGGCAGTAAAAGCAGTGTGCTTCGTGGTCAATTGCTCTATTTTCTTATTGGATTTTTTTGTTTATTTGTTTTTTATCGTGTTGGGATTCGTTTTTTTCAAATAAATGCACACTTTTTCTACTGGTTGAGTGTGGTTCTTCTTGTATTTAGCTTTTTTTGGGGAGAGTCCATCAGAGGATCGCGTCGATGGATTGATCTTTATTTTTTCAATTTTCAACCATCTGAGTTTTTAAAGGTTTTTTTTATCATATATAGTGCTTATTTTTTTTCAGAAAGCGTGGTAAAACCTGAACCAGTTATAAAAAATATAAGAAAAATACTTGTCAGTTTTTTGATTTTCATACCACCCATTTTCATAGTTTTTAAGCAACCTGATTTAGGATCTGCGATGGTCTATGTTATGATATATACGAGTGTTATTTTTTTTTCACGTACTCCGATAAAATATTTTATCTATTCTGGTATTTTTTTCTTAAGCACTATTCCTCTTGTATGGCATTTCCTTGCAGAGTATCAAAAAAACCGAATTATGAGTTTTATCCAACCCACTATTGATCCGAGTGGTATTTCTTACAATCTCATTCAATCTATCATCACGATTGGTTCTGGAGGATTTTTTGGCAGAGGATTGGGGCACGGTACTCAATCTCGTTTTCTTTTCCTTCCTGAAAACGTGACTGATTTTGCATATGCTTCCCTTGTTGAGCAGTTTGGACTCATAGGAGGAGTCATTGTGATTGCTCTCTACGGCATTATCGCATATCGTCTGATACAGAAAATACAAAGAAATCAGAAAAATACTTTTCATTTTTTGTTTCTGACCAGTTCTCTGATATACTTGATTACTCATGTGAGTATTAATATCGGTATGAATCTTGGGTTACTTCCTATTGCAGGAATACCTCTTGTACTTATCTCATATGGCGGATCATCCATCGTGAGTACTATGATCCTTTTAGGACTCACGATGTCAATTTAACAACTTTGTATTCTTTGATAATTTTCTGTTGTTATTCTCTGATTTTTTATGTATAATTTCATTCTATGAAAATGGCAGTCGTGAAAACAGGAGGAAAACAATATCTTGTTAAAGAAAATGATGAGATCTATGTAGATAGACTTTCTTATGCAGTAGACGATAAGATTATGCTTGAGACATTGCTTTCAGGTAATTTTGATGATACTGATATTGAGGTGGGGACGCCTTCTCTTTCGTCTTCAGTGAAAGCAAAAGTTGTTGAAAACGTAAAGGGTGAGAAAATACACATCCTTCGTTTTAAGGCAAAAGTACGTCATCGCAAACGTCAGGGGTTTCGACCATACCTTACCAAACTTAAAATTGTGAAGATTTGATTTTGTATTTTATTATAATATGAGCATTAATTTTTATTGTTTTTAATTTTTGACTTTTAATTTTTAATTTATATTATGGCCCATACCAAATCACAAAAAGCAGCAGCTGGTAATCGCGATTCAAGAAGTAAGCGGTTAGGAGTGAAGATATACGGCGCGCAAAAAGTGTCCATTGGCAATATTATTATACGTCAGCGTGGGATGAAGGTGAGAGCTGGAGTGGGAGCACGCGTGGGTCGTGATTACACTATCTATGCGTCACAAAATGGCATTGTGCTTTTTCAGAAAAAAAGAGGAATACAATATGTATCAGTAACCGCGCCTTCATAACGTTATTCTTCAGTATGGGTGATTAAATCTTTTATTTTCATAGTATACTAAAAACAAATTATGACCATTTATGACGATCAGTTGATTGATAAAATAAAAGGAGAAAAAGATCCTTTTGAAAAAGCGCGGATGATCGCAATTACAATCAAAAATCATAAGGTAAAAATAAAGGATATTGCGCGCCATATAGGCAAAACTGCTTCATATGTTTGTCATCTTTTAAGATTATTGAGGCTTCCTACTATTGTTATTGATGGATATTATTCACGTACAGTTTCGTTAAGTCATTTATTTATCATTTCGCGACTGAAAGATCAAAAGGAAGTGATTGATACCTATGAGAAGGTGTTAGTACATAATTATACCATTCAACAACTTGAAGAATATGTGAGAGAAAAGATCTATAGCATACATACACAAGGGGATAGAATTGACCCTCAAACACTACAAAATATTGAACATTTCTTTAAATCAATAGATTCTGATATTACTGTCTCAACTATTCAGACTCGGATACGTGTATCGCTTATCATTCGACTGAAAGGCAATATGAAAAAAACAAGCACTGTATTGCACAAGATTGCTACTCGTTTTTGATAACTCCAATTTTTTGTGGAGGGAAATAGCGGAAAAATACCTTTCCGATGACATTTTTTACAGGAATAAATCCAAAGTCGCGAGAATCTGATGATCGAGGTCTATTATCTCCCATGACAAAAAGATACCCTTCAGGGACAGTTACTTCAGTACCATTTTGAATAAATCCTCCTTCAAAAAGAGTTGTTGGCGCTGAAATATATGGTTCACGTACCGTTTGGTCATCAATGAGCACAGTGCTGTTAATTATTTTTATCTTCTGTCCATGTATGGCGATTACTCGCTTTATAAAATCAATCTCTGGGTTTTTGGGCGACTTGAAAACAACGATGTCATTTCGCTCAGGATCATGAAACTTATAGGTAATTTTACTGGTGAGAATATAATCCCCATTTTCAAATGTTGGTTCCATAGACGCTCCCTTGACTTGATGGGGACTGAGGATAAAAAGATAAATGACAATAAAAATTGACCCGACAAAAATAATTGTCTCCAATATATCCATGACAAAGGTCAAAAGTCTCTTAAATATATACATAAGGATGAATGAATTATTATAAATCAATATATATCATAAAAGCAATGTGATTTTGTATACTTGTATTATGAAGGCTCACACCTGTTTTCCGAAATGAGCCCATAGCTCAACGGCAGAGCGTTCGGTTCACATCCGAAAGGTTGATGGTTCAAATCCATCTGGGCTCACTAAAAAGGTAAATGAAGGGAGCATTGCAAAAGTCGGGGGTTCAAGACCTCCGAATCGGAGGTCAAGTCCCTCACTATCCACAAAAGGGTTCATAAGTTGTTATAGATAATAATGAATATAAAGAAAATAGGTTTAAGTTGTATTATTCTTGCCAAAAACGAAGAAAAAAATATTGAACGGGCCATACGGTCGGTTGATTTTTGTGATGAAGTGATTATGATTGATGATTATTCGGAAGATAGTACTGTTGAGAAAGCAAAAACGTTTGGGGCGACTGTGTACAAAAGAGAATTGCACGATGATTTTGCATCTCAACGTAATTATGGTATGAAAATGGCACGTGGTTCTTGGATTCTTTTTATTGACGCCGATGAAGAAGTGACAAAAGAATTAGCAGGTGAAATTGAAAATTTTGTTTGCGATAATACAAACTCGTTTATTCAAGCATATTATATTAAACGACGTGATATTTTTTGGGGAAGAGAATTACGATATGGAGAAGTAGGAAGTATGCGATTGGTTCGCCTTGTGAGGAAAAAATCTGGAACTTGGAGGGGGGCAGTGCATGAAAAGTTTTATACTTACTTGAAAACAAGTTCATTAAAAAACAATTTATTGCATTATCCTCATCAATTAATTGCTGAATTTTTATCTGAAGTAAATAGATATAGTACAATAAGAGCTCGTGAATTATACAGTCTAGGAAAAACTTCATCAATCCTATCAATCATTTTTTATCCACTCGGAAAATTTATTCTTAATTATTTTTTTAGGCTTGGGTTTTTGGATGGTTCCCCAGGTTTTGTCTACGCATTTATGATGAGTTTTCATTCGTTTTTAGTGCGAGCAAAATTATTTCTTATCCAACATAAAAAGTGAACTATCTTATGTATCTTTTTTTTCTATCTTTATCTTTTGGACAGTTGGCGCGATTTTCTTTTTTAGATCAAAGTATCAATATTTATCTTCACGATGTAGTTATTCTTTCTTGGATTATGTATTATCTGATGCGAAGTATCTTTAAAAAAAAGATTCAAAGGCAATTCAAATTGACTTCTATAGAAAAAGCAAGTCTTATATTCTTAAGTATTCTTTTTGTTTCTTTCATCAATGGTTTTTGGCATTTTACTTTTTTACAAAATATCGTTGGATTTTTATATTTTGGCAGATTGTGTATGTATTTTATATTTTATTCTTTATTAGTTCGTTGGACTAATCAAAACAAAAAAAATAATAGAATAGTGATTAAAAAAGGACTGATACTTCTTATTTTGCTCATTATCATATTTTCTTATGCCCAGTATTTTTTGTATCCCAATCTACGAAACTTATCCTACCTTGGGTGGGATCCACACTATTATCGTGTATTTGGCTTATTTTTTGACACAAGTACTGCAGGAATCATATTTGTTCTTTTATTTTTTGCGATTGACAGATTGTTTAATAGATATAGACAAGTGCTTAAATATGCGATTTTTATACTTATTATACTTACTTATGCAAGACTTGCATATTTGACATTTTTCCTCAGTGTGATATACCATATGATCCATACGCGATCTTTGAAACATATTCTTTTTATCATTTTTTTGATTCTCGCTCTTTTTTTTATTCCACGACCAGCAGGAAAGGCGGGAAAATTATCAAGAACGTATACGATCACAACACGTATAGAAGAGAATAAGGAGGGAATCGTGCTCTGGCTAAAACATCCGATTGTGGGATATGGATACAATCGGTTGAGATATATCCGTGTTCAAGATGTCTTAAATCATGCGGGAGCTTCTTTTCCTTCAAGTTATATCACTATTTTAGTTGCATCTGGATTGATTGGATTATTCAGTTTTATCTATCTTTTCTTTGTTTTTTTTCGTACAGTCTCTCTTAATGGTAAATTGTTAGTTTTTATTGTCGTTTTTTCTTCACTCGTTGATAATATTTTTTTAAATAGTTTTATTATGGTACTATTTTTTATTTTGATGACGCTTGTTTAATTTTCTTTTTGGTAATATATCGTCATTTCTTTTGTCTCGCGATTATCTGCGATATCTTGTGCTTCAACGACTATATGATTTTCACCTTCTTTTAATTTCATAGTGTAAGTGAATTTTCCTTCACTGTCAACCACAATAGGTGAATTGTTAATACGTATAGTTACTTCGTTTTGTGTAGTGCCTTCAATCTGTATTTCGTTTTTTGAGGTTTTATCCAGATCATGAGGAGAAGTGATCTCAAGAGTTGGTTTTTCGTCTTTGTATATGATCGTGTACGTTCTGGATGTTTTTTTTGTTTTAGTTGTGGGGTCGTCCATGACAAGTGATAGAGTATTATTTCCCTTATCAAGAGTGATAGTTTCTTCAAATGTTTCTTCTTCAGGGGTGATTTCTTTTTGTTTTATATCATTGACATAGAATGAAATTTTTTTTTCAGGAGTTGATCTGACTTGTATAGTTATTTCTGCGGTATTTGTGGCAGTTGGTACATTGAAAATCTCAGGAGGAAGAATAATGTCGGTAGAGGAAGAAGTGTTTGCATTATGCGTTTTATTATTTTTTTGAGTGAAGTTAATGACGAAAAATGCTGTGCCGATCAAAAGTTTGATTCCTACAGTTGCGATAAATATAATAAGTATAATCAGTAAAACAAGATAACCTATGATTTGCGATTGGTACTTTTTCTGTTGATGTTTTTGTAGTCTTTGCATAGTTTTAGCTATTTTCTTTTGCCAAAGTATAGTGAGCCAGCGGTGGGAGTTGAACCCACGACCTGTGCTTTACGAAAGCACTGCTCTTCCACTTAAGCTACGCTGGCGGACAAATCTTCCCTGTAAACTGAACACGAATAAAGTATTTTTATTATATCACATGTATACAGTTTAAATTTTTTCTGATACAATGATCGTTATTATACATTCCTGCCTGTCGGCAGACAGGTATATTTTTACATACTATGAAAGATGATGAAAAGAAAGATGAGATATGTCCTCAGTGTGGTGCGCCTATGGGAGAGATTACTTCTACTCCATCAGGCAGACAGTTACAACGTTGTTCAAAGGGTTCGTGGAACGAAGAGACGAGAAAAGTGGAAGGGTGTCCACATGTTCGTTGGCTTGCTGTGCCCGAACAGACTTTGGATGAAAAATGTCCAAAATGCAAGTCTCCTTTAGTACTTAAAGTCACGCGGTTTAATAAAAAAATGAAGAAGTGTTCTACAAATACGTGGGATCCAGCGACACAAACTGCGTCAGGGTGCGATTATATTGAATGGATAGGAGGACCCACAACTGAGCAATTAGAAGAGGATTGTCCAAAGTGTGGAGAGAAATTAGTCATGATGACGACAAGCGCCGGTAAGAAGCTCAAAAAATGCTCAACCAACAAATGGGACAGAAACTCCCGTATGGCAGTGGGGTGTGATTTTGTTGAATGGCAGTAGTTTTTATTTGCATGGGAGGCGTCGCTCATAGACACGTAGTCTATGGGTCGTATTCTCCCTGATGATTAGTATTTATAATAGCACGCAATAACGTAGACGTCAAGACGTCAAGATAGCAAGTTGTAAATAATACACATTATTCTCAAAGCGTAATTAAAAACAAAGCTTCATAAGAGTTGCTTTTTTTTGGTAAAATAAGGACGGTATGACACTCACTGATAATGAAAAGCGAGATATTGTAAAACTGATTGATGCAGGGAAAGACTTGTCAGATAAATATCGTTTTCTCCTTTTTGAAGATAAAAAAGAAGTGGAGTTGGTGTGGAATGGTAAGACACACGAAGTCACGAAAGTAGTGCTTCCTTTTCAGACAATTGAACATATTGACGAACCCCGAGCAGAAAAATCTGAAGATACGCACGCCCAACTTAATCTTTTCAGTTATGATGAGCGAGGCAGACAACTCAAGGGATGGACCAATAAACTGATCTGGGGAGATAACAAACTTATTCTCTCAAGTCTGAAAAATGGCCCGATGCGCTATGAGATAGAAAAAATGGGTGGAATAAAATTGATTTATATTGATCCGCCGTTTGACGTTGGCGCTGATTTCTCCATGGATATTGCGATCGGCGATGAGACATTCACCAAAGAGCCATCAGTGTTGGAAGAGTTGGCGTATCGGGACACGTGGGGCAAGGGAGCGGATAGCTTCATCGCCATGATCTATGAGCGACTTTCTCTGATGCGAGACTTACTTGCTGATGACGGCAGTATATATGTGCATTGCGATTATCGGGTAAGTAGCTTTCTTAAACTAGTACTTGATGAGGTATTTAGTCGTAATCGATTTATAAACGAGATAATTTGGTGTTACCAGGGAACTGGAAAATCACCCAAACAATACAAAAGAAAACATGACACGATATATTTTTATTCCAAAAATACAAACTTGATTTTTAATAGTAGAGTAGTAGGTATTCCATTTGGAGAAAAACAAATAAAGAAGTTTTCTGGCAAAGATGAAAGCGGTTATTATAAAGAATATAAGCATGCTGATGGTAAAAAATATAAAAAATATTTGACCGAAGATGATTATCTTCCAGTAAACGATTGGTGGTCGGATATTTATGTTATTCAAGATCATAATGAAAGAGTTGGTTACCCAACTCAAAAACCAGAAGCAAGATCGGA
>CAYJVA010000004.1:16296-21428 GCA_964373465.1 uncultured Gammaproteobacteria bacterium | reverse complement strand
GTGGACCAAATTTCTCACCATCTCCAACAAGCCTAACTTCTAATAATTTATTACCTTTTGCAAAGGCATTTGCACCACGACCTGTTGTCTACAGAGCAACTGATTTTAAGACAAATGAATATCGTAATCTCAAAGGCGGTTCTTCATATGAACCTCATGAAGAAAATCCCATGATAGGATTCAGAGGAGCAACACGGTATATTACAGATAGTCATGTTTTTGGTATGGAAATTGCGGCGATCAAAAACGTCAGACAACAAGGGTATAAGAATATACATTTGATGATTCCTTTTATCCGCACACCAGATGAACTTATCAAAATTAAAGCCATATTGAAGGAACATGAATTGTCAGGTGTGCCTTCTTTTAAGTTATGGATAATGGTTGAAGTACCATCAACAGTGATTATGCTTGAAGACTTTATCAAAATTGGTATTGATGGTATTTCAGTTGGTACTAATGATTTGACAATGCTCCTTTTAGGAGTAGATCGTGATAATAGTGAGATTGCACACTTATTTGATGAAAAGAGCCCTGCAGTATTCTGGGCATTGGAAAAAATTGTAAAAACGGCTCAGAAGTATAATATTACTTGTTCCATCTGCGGACAGGCGGCTTCGGATTACCCTGATCTTGTAAGACAATTGGTGAAGTGGGGTATTACTAGTGTATCAGTGAGTCCTGACGCCATTGAGAGAACTCGTTCGGAAGTGTCTGAGATAGAAAAAAAACTATGGCAAAAATACAAAAAATAATTGCACGAGAAATACTTGACTCAAGAGGTATTCCTACCATTGAAGTTAAAATAACATTAGATTCAGGTCAATCGGTCACTGCATCAGCCTCAGCTGGTGAATCAATTGGCAAATATGAATGTCTTGAGCTCCGAGATGGTGATACTAATCGTTTCAATGGGCTAGGGGTCACCACATCAGTTTCTTATGTCAATAATCTGATAGCTCCTAAGTTAATAGGCGTATCCTGTGATAGACAAGTAGATATAGATTATTGGTTGATGAGTATTGATTCAAGTCCTCAAAAAAATGTCATTGGTGTAAACACTACTATGACTTTATCTCAGGTAGTATTGAAGGCCCATGCGCTCAGTGAAAATGTACCGTATTATTCCTATATCAACACATTGATGAATAAATTATTTAACTTTCCCTTTCAGATAAAAAAAATGCCCAGTCCCATATTCAACCTTATCAATGGTGGAAAGCACGGTATTAAAAATCTTGAATTTCAAGAATTTCAAATCGTACCTCTTACTTCACTGAGCTTTTCCCAAGCACTTGAAGTCGGTGTTGAAATTTATCATCAAGTGAAAAAAGTATTGGAGTATCGCAATGCAGGCGTATCTGTATCTGAAGAGGGAGGATTTACTCCGTACCTTTTGACAAATTATGATGCATTAAATTTTTTAAAAAACATATTGGTTGATAGAAAAATGGTTTTGGGAGTTGATATTTTTCTTGGATTAGATGTTGCTGCGTCTCATTTCTATAATGAGGGCAAATATATCATTAAAGATAAATCAAACTCACTGAAAAGCGAGCAATTTATAGAGTATATAGTTGAGTTAAACAATCAATTTAAGACATTGATTATTGAAGATGCTATAGAGCAAGAGGATTTTGATAGTTGGAAAAAATTAAACCAAAAAATTGGCACAAGTAGTTATGTGATAGCAGATGATTTTACTGCAGGAAATAAGTCCAGGGTTCTGCGAGCAATAAAGGAAAATTTATGCAGTGGCATTTTAGTTAAACTAAACCAAAACGCAACAATATCTGAGATGATGGAAGTGATCAATCTCTCAAAACAGGCTGGGATGAAAATAGTTTTTTCTCATCGATTGGGAGAAACAACTGATTCCTTTATTGCGGATTTTGCGGTAGGCGCACAAGTTGACTTTGTGAAGTTTGGCTCTCCAGTAAGAGGAGAGCGAGTAGTAAAATACAACAGATTGTTGGCTATAGAAGACGAACTTAAAAGTTGAAGTTTGATAGTGTACATTTTATGCAACCAGTCGTACTCATAGTGCTTGATGGGTTTGGTATTGCTCCTCAAAGTAAAGGAAATGCTATTTTTCAAGCACATCCAAAAAATATTAACTCATACATATACTCTTATCCCTACACTCAATTAAAAGCTTCAGGAGAAGCTGTAGGATTGCCACATGGAGAAGTCGGTAATACAGAAGTAGGACATCTTAACCTTGGAGCTGGACACGTAGTCTATCAGAGCCTTTTAAGAATTAATTTATCTATTGCGGATGGAAGTTTTTACAAAAATATTGCATTTCTTGAGAGTCTTTATCATCTTTCTAAAACAAAAGGAAAACTTCATTTGATAGGTTTGATAAGCGATGGGTCAGTTCACTCAAACATGGAACATCTGTATGCGCTTTTGTACTTTTGCAAGCAGAATGATTTTTCTCGTGTTTTTATTCATGCGTTTACAGATGGTCGAGATTCTCCTCCTCGTATGGCGCTTACTTATCTTGCTAATCTACAGCGCAAACTTGATACGATAGGTATTGGTCAAATTGCAAGTATTATGGGACGATATTTTGCCATGGATCGCGACAAGCGATGGGATAGGACTATGAAAGCATACCGTTGTTTAACTCAAGGTATAGGACAAAAGGCTACTTTATGTAGTCAAGCGATTGAACAATCCTATGCAAAACAACAAACAGATGAATTTATTGAGCCTACTTTGATAATGAAAAATTCCTCACCAATTGCACTTATACAAGAAGGTGATTCGGTGATTTTTTTCAATTTTAGGATAGACAGACCAAGACAACTTACTAAAGCGTTTGTATTAGACGATTTTGATACTTATAGAGGAGGATCATCAAATAAATCGCTGAATTATACTCCCCTTAATCAACCATCACAAGGAATTACTAGAGGTAAGAAAATTAATAATCTGTATTTTATTACGATGACCGAATATGAACGAAATTTACCCAGTATTGTTGCTTTTCCTCCTCATATCATCAGTGTGTGTCTTGGAAGACTATTGGCGGACAATTCAATCAATCAACTGAGAATGGCAGAAAGTGAAAAGGAAAGCTTCGTAACTTACTATTTTAATGGATTAAGAGAAAAGCCATTCCCATTTGAGGAGAGGATTATTATACCCTCTTTGAAAATACCTACCTATGATTTACAGCCGGCAATGGCAGCACCACAGATCACTACATCTCTTATTTCGCAAATCTCAAATCGTAAATATCAGTTTATTTTAGTTAACTTCGCAAATGCTGACATGATAGGTCACACAGGGAATTTTACAGCAGGTATTGAGACCATCAAGATCCTTGATTCATGTCTGGGACAAATTGTCAGTGTTGCACAACAGTATAATTATACTGTTGTGATTACTGCAGATCATGGCAATATAGAGGAAATGATTGATCTCAAAACTGGAATGGTATCTACAGAACATACTGACAATCCTGTTCCTTTGATCATTATAGATGAAAAATTTAAAAATAAACCTCTCAGGCTTGATATGGGAATTTTAGCAGATGTTACGCCTACTATCCTTGCTTTGATGGGATTACCTAAATCAAATATAATGACAGGAATAAATCTTTTGCAAAAAACAATGTAGAGTTTATTGAGCTCCTATCCTTGATAGGATAATTGAAGCATATACTGCGCCATTATGCATTCCCTTCTGAATATTTTTATCTACTATATACGAGGAAAGAAAGCCACTGGTAAATGCATCCCCTGCCCCGGTTGTATCTACGATTTTTTTTGGAGAGAGAGCTTTTTGATAAAATACCTCTCCTTCATAGTACCCATAACTACCTTTTTCTGCGTCAGTAAGAATCAAGACTTGCTTCTTGTCAAATTGAATGAAATCAGTCTGACTGTTGTTGAAATTAATATCAGTTATCTTCTTTTTCACTAACTCTGAAAATTCATGTGTATTAAGAATTAAAATATCTGCAAGTAAAAGTAATTTTTTCAGAAATTCTACTCCTTTCCTACAATCTGATATCCCTAAGCTTAAGCAAATGATAGATGATTGTTCTTTGAAAAACATCAACCACTTTTGACGTTCATCAGGAGTAATGTGTGGTAAATTCCCCAGGTAAACTATCTTTGATTGATGAGTCTGTTGTGATATTAATGTACCTATTTTGTTGCTGTTATGATGAGGGCAATAATGAATAATTGTACGCCCTCCCAACTCATTAAGAAGGATGGTGGAGATGTTCAAATAATCTTTTTCAACATTCAAAAACTCACATGAAACTCTTTTTTTAACTAATTTTTGTATAATCATCTGCTTAAAAGGATTTTCTCCCACAGTTCCTATCACCGCGCAATTGAACCCAAAATGAGCACATCCGACTGCGACATTTGCTCCCCCACCACCCAGTGATTCATAAAAATATGATGCAGAGTACTTTCCACCTATTGCGAGTAAAAAACGGTCATCTTTTTGAGTAAAGCTCTCGCCTTTGAAGAAAAGATCTACCGTAATGTCGCCGATTGCTATCAGATCGTACATACTATGACGATATCAAAAAAAAAGCAATAAATCAATACGCATAAATTAAAAATACACTTGCATTTTGCATTTTAATTAGAGTATTATGTTTCTAAGCTATACCGCTTTCAGATGAAATCCGATTTAATCGGATTGAAATTGCAACAATTCGTTTCATCTTTCCCGCAAAGCGGGATCTCGTATGCGATGATCAGCGGCATAACCCTTTGTACGTCCCGCCATGGCGGGACTACGATGGGTATATTATTTTTTTCATCAGAGGCAGGTGATATATATGAAAGGTTTACATACAGTTACATTTACATTAGTTATTATCGGTGCTGTGAATTGGGGACTGATCGGACTTTTTAACTTTAATTTAGTAAGTAGCATTTTTGGTTCTCTTTCCGCTGTTGAGCATATTATATACGTATTAGTTGGTGTTTCAGGTGTATATCTTATCGCGCAACATAAAGGAGATTGCAAAACATGTTCAGCTAAATAAGATTGAGTATAATGTATGAAGTATTAAGTATATTTTTTGAAATGTAAAAATTAGTATTTTATATAGTTATTAAGTCGGTGGAAAACGAAGTGGCAGATTTGTCATC
>CAYJVA010000004.1:0-16286 GCA_964373465.1 uncultured Gammaproteobacteria bacterium | reverse complement strand
ATCGGAGGTCAAATTCAGCCTGCCCGACGACAGGCGAGCATGACATTTTAACTAAACCTGCCATTTTGTTTTGTGTCAACTATATTTATAAGATATGAATCCCACAGTTATCAAAAAAGAAAAATATATTAAAAAAAGTCCAAACCTTGTCAATTATGATGAAGTATTAAAAGATTTTTCATATGAAAAATATACTCAGGAACTTAAGTGGTTTGATAAGAATTCTATAAATGCCGCATATAATGCAATCACTCGTAACGCGTACTCTGATAGAAAAAACAAAACAGCGCTCTATTGGGTAGGAGAAAACGATGAAAAGGAACAGTATACATTTCTTCAAGTAGAAGAAAAGAGTAATCAAATCGCACATTATTTAAAATCTCTTGGTGTTGAAAAAGGAGACCGAGTATTTCTTTTTCTTCCGCGTATCCCTGAACTTTATTTTACATTCATAGCAATTTTGAAAATAGGAGCGGTGGCAGGATCTCTTTTTGCGGCATTTGGTCCTCAAGCGCTTTTTGATCGTCTTTCACAGTCCGGAACAAAAGTCCTTATTACTACCTCTGAAATGGAAAAGCGACTTGATACAGTAAAAAATAAGCTTGAACATTTAGAAAAGATAGTCCTCGTGGATAAAGGTTTTCGTGAAGCATATGGGTCAATGAGTCAAGAACTTAAAGTGATACATACCAATGAAGATGATAATGCATTCATGCTCTATACATCAGGGACTACAGGGAAACCAAAAGGAGTAGTGCATTGTCATAAGGCGATTGTACACGAGTATTTGACAGCTCGATGGGTGCTTGATATTCAGGAAGACGATGTCTATTGGTGTACTGCAGATCCTGGGTGGGTCACTGGTATTGCCTATGGGATATTAGGATCATGGGCAAATGGCGCATCTGCTGTGGTTCATGCAGGAAGATTTTCTCCTGAAGCATGGTATCAGATAATCCAAGATTACAAAGTTACTATCTGGTATACGGCTCCTACTGCAGTTCGGATGCTTGCCGCAAAAGGAACTGACGCAGTAAAAAAATTTGACTTATCAAGCTTGCGCTATTTAGCAAGTGTTGGGGAGCCATTGAATCCAGAACCTATCCTCTGGGGTTTAAAAGCTTTTGGTCTGCCCTTTCATGACAATTATTGGCAGACTGAGACAGGAGGAATAGTGATGGCAAATTTTCCTTGCTTGCCGATAAAGCCAGGCTCAATGGGTAAGCCATTTCCAGGGCTCAAACCGCACATCGTTGACGATGAAGGAAATGTATTAAAAACTAAAGAGGTGGGTAATTTGGTGTTTGAACCCAATTGGCCTTCTCTTATGAAGACTATCTGGAGACGTCCGGAAAAATACGATTCATATTTCCTCAAAGGATATTATATCACCGGCGATTTGGCATATTGTGATAAGGATGGGTATTATTGGTTTGTGGGAAGAGCCGATGATGTGATCAAGACGTCCGGAGAACGAGTTGGTCCTTTTGAGGTTGAATCAGCGCTTGTCTCGCATCCTTCGGTCATTGAAGCCGGAGTGATTGGCAAACCAGATGCTTTGAGGGGACAGATTATCAAAGCGTTTGTGGTATTGAAAGCTGATATTAAACCATCTGATAGTTTAAAAGATGAATTGATGACTCATGTGAAAAAAAATCTTGCTGGACATGCATATCCGCGGGAGATTGAATTTATAGATAAACTCCCAAAAACCCGTTCGGGCAAAATCATGCGCAGAATCTTAAAGGCAAAAGAACTTGGTCTTCCTGTTGGTGATACATCAACCCTTGAGGAGTATTAAGTACTACTTTTTTGCTCTAGCTGAAGCATAGGTTCTGTTTCTTTGTGTGCCATATAAAAATTTTTTTATTTTAAAATAAAAATGTATAATTTTGATAGTATATCACACGTTTATTTCCATAACAACCGTAATTTCTCCTTTATATGTTTTAATAGCTAACTCCTGAGCAGTTCCTCTTATCACTTCCTCAAACTTTTTTGTCATCTCGCGACAGATACAGATTTCACTGTCAGGAAAAACTTTATCTATTATTTTTAAAGTTTCATTAATACGATGAGGAGATTCATAAAAAACTACAGTCAACTTTTTTGACAAATTTTTATCATACTTCAATCTATTAAATAATTGTAGTGCCTGTGGTTTTTTCTTGGGAAGAAAACCTAAAAAAAGAACATTTTCAGTTGAATGACCTGATAATACTACTGCATTGACAAATGCAGTTGGACCGGTAATGATAGTGTAAGGGATTTTATTTTTAATGACGTGCTTTAATAATAATGATCCAGGATCTGAGATAAGCGGCATACCAGATTCAGATACCAACGCGACTGATTTTCCCTCGTGTAAAAGCGATAAAACATATGCAAGTTTTTCAAACTCATTTTCTTTGTGAAAGTGTATGACTGTTTGAGACTTTTCTTTTTTCAAATGAAAAAGTTCTTGTATGTTTTTATAAAAAGAATCAAAACTACGGGTATCTTCAACGAGCAACGTATCAACCTTGATTAGTGTTTTTACTGTTTGTATACTGGTATATTGAATATTGAAAATTTTAGTAAAAACAATATAAAACATATTATTGAATTAACTGAAACATTATTTATTCTTTGAAAGGTCAAAATAGATCATAAAACTATACACTGATTTGTCCATATTTTTCTATATATCCAATAGTAGTTTTTTGAGGAACAATACGTTTTTTTTAAGAAGTTCAAAGAGATCATCCACCTTTTTTGCGACTGTATACATTTTACTTCCTTTTTTGCTTGTTGATATCCACTGACCGCCGAATTTTTTTTGAAGTTTACTATAGAGTGAATTTTTTATCATATGAATACAGTATATACTCATCATCTGTAGAAATCAATTGACACTATTTTTTCAAAAAATTGATACAATAACAGATTACGTATGTTTAAAGTAGTATCTGACTTTACACCGATTGACGAACAGAAAAAAGCAGTTGAACAATTATCAGAAGGAATAACTCATGGATTGAAAAATCAAGTGCTTCTTGGGGTGACTGGATCGGGAAAAACATTTACTATCGCGCATACTATTCAAAAAACACAGCTTCCCACACTGGTTATTTCTCATAACAAAACGCTTGCAGGGCAACTCTATCAAGAGATGAGACAGTTTTTTCCAGATAATACAGTATCCTACTTTGTGTCCTATTATGATTACTACCAACCTGAAGCATACATTCCACAGACTGATACCTATATTGAAAAGGAGGCCCAGATTAACGATACCATTGATAAGTTGCGTCTTCAAGCAACGACAAATATACTCACAAGAAACCATGTCATTGTGGTTGCGTCAGTATCATGTATTTATAATATCGGTTCGCCTCGTGAATACGGACGATTTATTCTTGAGTTATCCATAGGACAAGTCATTGACCGGAAAAAAATCTTTAGTCGTATGATTGAACTTCAGTATGAACGAGCAGAGTTTGATTTCTCGCGTGGGACATTTCGTGAGAGGGGAAATACTATAGATATATATCCTGCATACGAAGATTTCGGAGTACGTATTACTCTCAACAACGAAAAAATAATAAATATACGATCATTTGATCCTCTTACTGGAGAGACTCTCAAGAACATTCAGTCGCCATGTGCATTCATTCTTTATCCTGCCAAGCATTATCTTACAGATCCATTAGTATTTAAAAAAGCAGAGAATATCATAAGAGCTGATCTTGAAAAAGAATCCCATGAATTGAAAAAGCAAAAAAAAATGTTCGAAGCTGAGCGACTCATCAAAAAAGTAAATTATGATCTTGAGATGATAAAAGAAATGGGATATGTCAATGGAATTGAAAATTATTCACGCTATTTTGATGGACGAGCCATTGGAGACCCTCCCTACACATTACTTGATTATTTTCAAGAAAGATACGGTAACAGATGGCTTGTATGTATTGATGAATCACACATGACAATACCTCAACTTCGCGGTATGTTTAATGGTGATCATGCACGAAAAAATACCCTGATTGATTTTGGTTTTAGATTAAAATCAGCTCTTGATAATCGTCCCCTCCGTTTTGAGGAGTTTTATTCATCTACTCCTTCGTTCATCTATGTGTCGGCAACTCCAAATGAATGGGAGATAAATAAGTCTAAAGTTAAAAGTGAAAAGTTAATAGTTAATCCTGTATCGACGGATGAAAAAGGAAAAATTTCTTATGATGGAATTGTAGAGCAATTAGTCAGACCTACCGGGATCATAGATCCTGAAATTATTGTAAAACCTGCATATGATGAGATACCTGATTTACTGAAAGAGATTGAACTATGTGTTGAAAAAAAACAAAGAGTCTTGGTCACGACCCTCACCAAACGTATAGCAGAAGATCTTGCCTCGTTTCTCAAAGATAAAAATATAAAAGCAGAATATCTTCACTCAGATATAAAAACTCTTGAAAGATCAGATATCCTCACCTCGTTACGGAAAAAAAGCTTTGATGTGTTAATCGGTATCAATCTTCTTCGTGAAGGACTTGATCTTCCAGAAGTCTCTCTCGTAGCTATTCTTGATGCTGATAAGGAAGGTTTTTTGCGAAGCAGAACAGCTTTAATACAAACCATGGGACGTGCCGCGCGACATATGGATGGAAAAGTTATTTTATATGCAGACACTATAACAAAATCAATGAAAATGGCAATTGAAGAAGTAGAGCGAAGACGCACATATCAGAAGAAGTACAATATAAAGCATCGCATCACACCCTACTCTATCATGAAACCAGTAAGGGAAAATATCTCATCTCAAGAAGATGATGAAGAGATATGGGATAGTAAAAAAATACCTAATGTAGAATACATTAATAAAGATAAACTGGAATCACTTACTCCGTATGATAAGAAGAAATTAGTAAAAAGAATGAAAGCAGAAATGAAAAAAAAGGCACAAGATTTGCATTTTGAGTCTGCAATCGCATTAAGAGAAAGCATTAAAAATATTGAAGAAACTATATAGTACACATGGACAAAATAACTATTAGGGGAGCTCGTGAGCATAATCTTAAAAACATAAGTCTTGAAATTCCTAAAAGTAAATTTGTGGTATTTACTGGTGTCTCAGGATCAGGCAAATCCTCACTTGCATTTGACACTATTTACGCTGAAGGACAACGTCGATACGTTGAATCACTCACCTCTTACGCTCGTCAATTTTTAGGCATTATGAGCAAACCAGATGTTGATTTTATTGAAGGATTATCTCCTGCGATCTCAATTGATCAAAAGTCAGTCTCTCATAATCCTCGATCAACTGTCGGGACAGTGACTGAGATATATGATTATCTTCGGTTATTATACGCTCGTATAGGCCATCCCCATTGTCCTTTATGTGGAAGAGAAATATCTCAATTATCACCTGATGAAATTGTAAAAAAAATACTTGACTTAGTTTATCAAGAAGTGAACCTTGATAAAATCAAACCGCATATATTTTCTATAATATCTCCTCTGGTAAAAGAAAAAAAGGGCGAATTTAGTGGGCTTCTTGCAAACCTTCGCGCAAAGGGTTTTACTCATGTCTTTCTTGATGGTCAGCAGTATGGTCTTGAAAATGAGATAGCACTCATAAAAACAAATAAACATACTATTGAGGTCATAATAGATACTTTTTCAATCAATTATAAAAATGTAAAAGATGAAATTTTTTTATCTCATTTTAAGTCTCGTGTATTTGGTGCTGTTGAGAATGCCATAAACTTGTCAGGTGGAAAAACAATAGTGAAATGGGCAGATACAATCACATTATTTTCCGAACACTTTTCATGTCCTCATTGCAATCTCTCACTTCCAGAGATTGAACCTCGCATATTTTCATTTAACTCACCACTTGGCGCATGCGAGAGATGTAAAGGACTTGGATTTGTCTCAGTGATAGATCCAGAAAAGATCATCAATCCGACCCTCTCCATTAACGAAGGAGCACTTGTTCCCTTTGGTATGATTTTTTACCATGCAACATGGTATTCAAGATTGCTCAATTGCTTTCTTGAAGATATCGGTATAAAAGCTCATATACCGCTTTCTCATGTACATAAACAACAATTACACATGCTACTCTATGGAAATAATAAAACATATAAAGTCAAAGGTAAAAATCGTTTTGGAAAAGATACTGTTATTTTTGAGCAGTTTACCGGCATTATACATGAGATGGAAAAACGATACAGTGAAAGCAGTTCAGATTTTACTCGATTTGAAATAGAAAAATATATGAACGAAAAAATATGCACACAGTGTCAGGGAAAACGTCTGAAAAAGGAAGTATTGGGTATTGTTATAAGTGGCAAGAATATTTATGATGTTGGAGAACTTTCAATAACCGACTTTATATTATTTATTCAATCAGTATTAGCAAAGTTAAATGAATACGAGAACGAGATTGCATCTCCTATCATCAATGAAATTGTCAGTAGACTTTTTTTCCTCAAAAATGTTGGGCTTTCATATCTGACCTTAAATCGTACCTCACGTACCCTTTCTGGAGGCGAATCGCAACGAATTCGTCTTGCTTCTCAGGTAGGATCAGGACTGACCGGAGTGATATATGTACTTGACGAACCTTCTGTTGGACTTCATCCAAGGGATGTGTCAGCTCTCGTTGATAATCTGAAAAAACTCCGCGACCTTGGAAACTCCATTATAGTGGTAGAACATGATCAAGAAACTATTGAAAAATCAGACCATATTGTTGATTTTGGACCGTACGCGGGAAAAGAAGGTGGTAAAATCGTATTTAACGGTACATTAAATGAATTGAAACTGAATAACACTTCATTGACAGGTCGATATTTATTAAAAAGAAGAAAAATAACACAACCCTCGTTTTCTCAAAAAAAAATAAATAAAAAATATGGGGAACTTTCAATTACTGGCTGTACGTTGTATAATCTGAAAAATATCAAAGCTACTTTCCCACTTGGCAATCTCATATGTGTGACTGGGGTATCTGGGTCAGGTAAATCCACACTAATCGTTGAGACAGTGTATCCAGCGCTTTGTGCATATTTAGGTAACACTCATTTTGATAAAAAGAGCGGATATACATCTTTGGAGGGATATCAATATCTTGATTCAACTTATTTAGTTGATCAATCTTCCATTGGAAGAACACCGCGGTCAAATCCAGCAACATACATTGGTATTTTTGACCATGTGCGTGATATTTTTTCAATGACGCCTGATGCTCGAATGAGAGGGTATAAAAAAGGACGATTTTCATTCAATGTGAAAGGAGGACGGTGTGAGAAATGTTCAGGCGCTGGAACTATTAAGATAGAAATGCATTTTCTTCCTGATGTGTATGTGACGTGTGATGTATGTCAAGGCAAAAGGTACAATTCAGAAACGCTTGAAGTGCAGTATAAGGATAAACGAATTGATCAAGTTTTACAATTTACCGTGAATGAGGCTTTAGATTTTTTCAGAGGAAACCCACATATTTTTAAGAAACTACATACTTTGCAAGAAGTTGGTCTTGGATATCTTGAATTAGGACAACCTGCTCCCACACTTTCTGGTGGCGAGGCACAAAGAATAAAACTTGCATATGAGTTATCAAAAAAAGATTCTGGACGCACACTTTATATTCTCGACGAGCCTACAACCGGCCTTCATCCATATGACATAGAAAAATTAATGCAGACTTTGTATACATTAATTGAGAGAGGAAATACTATTATTGTTATAGAACATAATCTTGAAGTCATTAAAAATTGTGATTACGTGATAGATCTGGGTCCTGAAGGAGGCGATGGAGGTGGAGATATTATATATCAAGGAGATGTAAAGGGAATATACAAGTCACCTCGCTCATATACCGGTATGTATCTAAAAAAGTATGCAACGTCTACATAAATTATTTTTTATCGTGCCTTTCGGTTTTATTATTTTTGCTCTTATTTCACTACCTGTTTTTGCCGATGAAGATGTTCAATTTAAAACTACCTATGATGCTCACTATACTCCCCGTTTAAATGGGGATTCTCTCGTTAATTTGTCTATTAGTATTACTAATTTAAAGCAAGATATATATGTGAGGGAATTTTCTCTTGCGTTTCCGAAAGAATTTTCAATGAGTAATCTTATAGTAAAGGATGATTATGGGGTTATCACTCCTCAGATTGACTATAAAGAAAAAATCACTCAAGTAAGTCTTACTTTCTCTCGTCCCACAATAGGTAAAAATGCAATTGGTCATCTCTACTTGAACTATATGCAAAAAAACGTTTTCAAAACACAAGGCGCTCTCTGGGAAGTGATTATTCCTACTATTAATAATAAGCAGAACACAGTATTTAATGTATCAATTACTCTTCCTGATAATGCTTCTCGCATACTTTCAATCGCAAAACCAAAACCATCATACATAACAGGAAAAACTATTTTTTGGAAAGAAGTCAAAACTCGTACACTCTACGCAGTATTTGGCGATAGACAGCATTATACAATGAATCTTACCTATACTCTAAAAAATGATGAATTACGCCCGGTATACTATGATATTGCCCTTCCTCCTCCGACTGAATATCAGGCTATAACCATACACTCACTCACACCAGAGCCAGAAAAAGTCTATTTTGACGATGATTACAATGTGTTAGCACGATATACCCTCTCCGTCAAAGAAGAGAAAAAAATTGTTTTAAAAGCAGTAGCAACGCTTTTTACGCATCCTCAGGCTGATATGAGTGCAATAAGCAAACAGAGAATTTCACGACAAAAAGAGTATTTACTTAAAAGAACTGGGTATTGGGATACAGGTGGTACGGGAGATACCACTGCAATAAACAATCTCAACAGTGCCGAATCAATATATAGATATGTAGTCTCAACTCTTACCTATGATTATTCACGTGTAAATAATAATACGGGAAGAATGGGAGCATCTGCGATACTTGCTCAGCCAAAAACTGCTGTCTGTACAGAATTCACTGATTTATTCATAGCGCTTGCACGTAAGAAAGGTATTTTGACTCGAGAAATTGAAGGATATGGTTTTTCACAAGATCAAAATCTTCGTCCCCTTTCATTGGTTACTGATATATTGCACACATGGCCTGAATATTACGATGAGAAAAAAAATCAGTGGATTCCTATTGACCCGACGTGGGAGAATACTTCTGGAATAGACTATTTTTCATCATTTGATCTTAATCATATTGTATTTGTCATACACGGAAAAGATCAGTCCTACCCTCTTCCTGCAGGTATGTATAAAATATCAGACGCTACAAAGGACTTAGAGGTGAGTCCGACCACTATTGCTCCTGAGGAGAAAGTAGAGCTACAGCTGAGTGAAAATGTAAAGCGAGAAATCACAGATAATATGCTTTATAAGGGAACGGTGAAAATAAAAAATACAGGTACTACTTTTCTAAAAAACGGTCTCTTTGAATTAAAAAGTACAGGGCTTATAATTGAGCCAAAGGAAGTCGCCTTTGATATCCTTGCTCCCTATCAAACAAAAGAAATATCTTTTACCTATCGTGTACGTTCAGTAACTCAAAAGACAAAGACTGATCTTTCTTTTATTTTTAACACACATCCTCTCCGCATTATCATGCTGACTATAACACCCTTTTATACATACATTTTTTATACTCTAATCGGAATTGTAGGCGGTATAATCGCATTGCTTATGGTATATATTTTTTTTCGTCTTAAATATAAAAGAAAATGAAACCTCTTTTTTTTAGAAAAGATACTATAGCCAAAATTCCATCTGAAACCGGCGTATATTTTTTTCTCAAAAGAAATATCCCTCTCTATATTGGCAAAGCAGTCAATCTGAGAGCACGTATTGCATCGCATCTGCGAAATAGCGAACTTGATCCAAAGGAAAAGCAGATAATCACTCAGACCGACAGAATAAAAATTATTACTATTTCGTCAGAATTTAACGCACTTCTTTATGAAGCCTTACTTATTAAACACTATGAACCAAAATATAATATTTCTTTAAAAGACGGAAAAACATCGCTTTATATCAAAATTACACACAGTGAAACATATCCCAAAATTTACCCTATCAGGTATGAAAACGATATGAAGTCTCGATATTTTGGACCATTTTATTCGCACCATGTAGTAAGCAAACTTCTTGGCGAAATAAGACGTATCATTCCTTTTTGCTCGCAAAAAAAAATCACGACTCGGGACTGTTTTTACTCAAAAATTGGCCTATGTTCTCCCTGTCCTAATAGTATCTCTCATATGCGGGATCTCAAAATGAAAAAAGACTATATCAGAAAGTACAGAGAACAGATGAGAACAATTAGTCTTATTTTAGAAGGAAAGTCAGATAAAGTCATGCGCACTCTTACACGAATAATGACAAAAAAAAGTCAAAATGGACAGTATGAAGAGGCGATCATAATAAGAGAGCGAATAGCTTTCTTAAGAAAGCTCGTTGCTGAAAGGTCTTTTCATGAGGATATAGGAATACGAACTATAGGTTTTCCTGCTGAGAGGTTAATGGACGAGCTTCATATTTTTATGAAGAAATATTTTAATATAACTTCTTCAAAAAATACTTACATAATTGAATGTTATGATGTATCCCATTTATTTGGAAGTCAAGCGACTGCCTCTATGGTCATTTTTCACAATGGAGAACCCTATAAAAAAGGATACAGAAGATTTCAAATAAAATCAGTGCATCATATTTCAGATATTGACATGATGAGGGAAGTAGTGTTGAGAAGACTTAAGAGGAAAGAATGGAAGTTTCCTGATCTTATTGTCCTTGACGGAGGACGTCCGCAACTTATCGCAGTGAGTACATTATTAGCTACACATCGTATATATGTGCCATGCATAGGATTTGCTAAAAGTCCAGATCGTATTGTTGTCTCAAATCCTCCGAAAACAGTCAATTTATCCTCCAATTCAGCTCTGCTTCTCCTTTTTAAGTATATACGAGATGAATCTCATCGTTTTGCAAAAAAATATCATACACTCTTGAGAAGTAAGAGTCTTTTTTCTCACAAATAAGGTATACTTATATTATATGAAAAGAATTATACGTGGTGTTATTTTTTCAGCAGTCAGCTTGTATCTTACGTCACTTCTTATACAGGGGTTTAGCATCAAATATGATCTAAAGTCATTTGCTATCGCCACTCTTATTTTAGCGGCTGTATATTATCTGATAATCCCCCTTTCAAAACTTATATTGTTTCCGCTTAACATTCTGACATTTGGGTTTATTTCAATTATTGTATACATTCTCCTTTTTAATTATGTCATTCATTATTTTGGATTTATATCAATTCATTCATGGACTTTTGAAGGATTTACATTCGCAGGTATTATTATTCCAAAAATGCAACTGAGTTATTTTTCAACACTTATCTCATCAGCATTACTGTATTCTACTATTATTAATGTGTTTGAACTGGTCATATGAAAAATATTTTACTCATCGCAAGTAGTATTATCAGTATTTTTCTCGTCATTCTTATACTTATACAAGGAAGAGGTGCGGGTTTGGGTAGTGCATGGGGAGGAGGGGGAGAGCTTTTTACCACACGACGTGGTATTGAAAAATGGACACTGCGTCTTACTGTTTTACTTATTATGTGCTTCTTTATCATATCATTAGTTAAGCTTTTACTATGATTTTTCCGTATAAAAAGGTACGGTATTATTATTGGCTACTTGCGCGTTTTTTGAGCAAAAACATAAAAAGTTTGCTTGTGAGTTTTGTTTTTGGATTTTTTATATTATTATTTTTTATCACTCTTTTCCCGTATATTGCCACTTTTTTCAGCAGAAAGACAGAACGCATAGGCGTTGTGGGACGATATACTTTGTCCAATCTTCCAGATGATATCAAAGAAGATTTATCAAACCCACTCCTCATAATTAGCCCTCAGGGTGAAATTATTCCTCTATTGATTAAATCTTATGAACTGCGTGATCAGAATAAAACATATCGCTTTTTTCTCAAATCAAACCTTACTTGGTCAAAAGGTGAGACATTTGTTGCAAAAGATATTCGTTTTACATTTAAAGGTGTTAAGCAAAAAATAATTGACGATACTACTATTGAGTTCAACCTCAACCAGCCACTCTCTACATTTCCTGCATATTTAACAAAGCCTTTATTTAAAAATAAAACTGAAGGCGTGGCGGGACTGTATGAATTAAGTAATTATTACATAAAAGACGGCATGTTACAGAAAATTTCACTGAGTCCAAATAAAAAAAATCTCCCGCTTAAGATATATAAATTCTATGATAGTGAAAGCAAACTAATAAACGCGTATAAAAAAGGCGAAGTTACTCATATATTCAATACAAAGAAAAATATTGCTGATGCTTTTTCCTCATGGAAAAATACAAGGATTATACGATCAGTAAATTATAACCAGATTTTGACTCTTTTTTTCAATACAAATAGTAAACTATTGAGTGAAAAACAAGCTCGCGAGGCACTTGCTAATGCTCTCCCTGAAATTGAAGGATATGGTATCTCCGCAGTTGGCCCCCTCTCTCCTCTTTCATGGGCATACAATACTCATCTAAAAAAAAGTGTTCTTGACCTTGATAAGGCTACTTCTCTACTAAGCAAGGTTATAGAAGGTCAAAAAAAGCCCGAGATAAACTTTTATACTTTTTATGAATACCTGAGCATTGCCGAACAGATTAAGAAAAACGCAGAAAAAATAGGATTAACGGTAAATCTGAAAGTCGTATCATATCTTCCTTCAGATTTTGATATACTTCTGACCGTGTGGAGCCCACCACCTGATCCAGACCAGTATTATTTTTGGCATTCAACTCAAGATGTGGGAAATATTACTCATTATAAAAATGTAAAAATTGACAAACTGCTTGAAGACGGACGAAAGACTTTGAATGCTACTGAGCGAAAAAAAATATATGAGGATTTTCAGAGAATACTTATGGATGACTATCCTGCTCTTTTCATATATCATCCTTATTCGTATACTATAGAGAAAAGGTGATATAATAAAAACAAATTAAAAATGAAAAGTTAAAAATTAAAAGTACTTTTGACTTTTAATTTTGGACTTTTGACTATTGTCCCGCCGCGGTGGTGGAATGGCAGACACGCAGGACTTAAAATTCTGTGATCCAAAAGGTCGTGAGGGTTCGACTCCCTCCCGCGGCACCAATAAGTCGTGAGCCGTGCGTCATGATCCTTTAAGTCAATTTGGTACAATATAAGTATCTAACGACACACGACTAAAGACTAACGACTAATCTGAAGCCGCCCTAGCTCAGTGGTAGAGCAATTGTTTTGTAAACAATAGGTCGTGGGTTCAAATCCCGCGGGCGGCTCAGATTGACAAAACTGGTGTAGCTCAATGGACAGAGCGACTCCCTTCCCCGCCTGCCAAAGTGAGGAAGCCGATGTAGCTTAAAGGATAAAGCAATTCCCTTCTAAGGAATAGACTAGAGGTTCGATTCCTCTCATCGGCACAAACAGGCGGACAGAGAAAAATTCCCTGAGGTGCACATAGGAAATCACCCATGGGGTGAACATTCTTTAAATACCAGTACACTTTTTTGTTATGATCCTGACGGTATAAAAGTAGAATTTCACTTAAAAAAGTAGCGTTTAATTGTAAAGAAAAAGATCATTGTGTTTAAACAATTAACACCTCGGAGGTGCAATAGATATAACACCTCGGGATAAATATACCGCTTTCAGATGAGATTGCAATCCCGCCAAGGCGGGACGGTATAACCCTTCGTACGTCCCGCCATGGCGTGACTACGATGGGTATAACAAACATAGAGAATATATGAAAAAAGATAAAAAAACAATGATTGTGGTTTTGGCGGTGATTGTGAAGAATGAGAAAATACTTCTTACAAAGCGCAACCAACCATCAAACCCTGCCTATCATGAAAAATGGAATATACCGGGAGGATCTGTAGAATATGGAGAACATCCAGAAAAGGCAGTGATACGCGAAGCAATGGAAGAACTTGGCATAACAATTAAAATATTAAAGCTCATTCCTCATATCTATCATCATAATGATCATAATCGCCATGCAATTTTTATCAGTTATCTATGCGAAGCGTTGAGTGATAATATTGTCTTGAATGAAGAATCACTCGCTCATCAATGGATTAAAAAGGATAATATTCAAAATCTTGACACCCTTAATCCAATAATCAAACTTCTTTCTTTTATGTAAAAAAGATACCAACATAATGATAGAAAATTTATCACTACAATTATTTAATGTAGTGAAATTTATCAAACTTTATCAAATATTGATATTGTTTATATCTTCTCTTAAAAAAGTTAATTTCATCCGTTTTCTAAAAAAATGTACATTATAGGTTTATTATTTGATATAATAATACTCTATGGAAATTAAAAGACAATATTTACAAGAAGAAATAATAGAAAATAAAGAACTTGGTATTAGCTATAGAGACACTGATATATGGTTGCCATATCACAGACAAGTGGAAACTGGTATCAAGCGTATCCGTAGACGAGAGCTTCTGAAAATACCGAATGATATATATATAAATATAGATAAAAAACATAAAGGCTTTCACAGATTTAATAAAGAGAGAATTCTGTATAGTACCGACCCGAAATTTGATCAGTTTTATTTATCTATTACAGATGGATTATATCCCACTGAACATAGAGCTACTCATACCGTAAGTTGGGATGTTGCGACTTATACACAAAGAGCTACAGGATTAAATATTTTTTTACGAGATCAGTGCTATTTTCAAAAAATAATGCCTAAATTTATACCTGCATATTCATTCCCCACTTTTTTTAAGAAAGACGGCAATACTCTGTATATTGACGATCCCTTTGAAAAAGAATTGAAAGATATTCCAATAAACTATCCCCGATCCGAAATAATAAAGGTATATAGCAATCATCTTATAGAAAACGAAAATAATCCTTATAAAGTTTTTTCATTAAATCTATATAGATATAGATGTCCAAATTTTGAAACACCAGTTTTTATATTTGGAAGTTTAAACAATGCTTTAAAAAATTATAGTAAAAGCATTTTAAATAACGATGAGATACTGTGGATGTTATCCCAATCAGGTTTTTACTACGATTTTAATATATCAAAACGTATAGATGATGAAGAAGAAAAAAAGTTGAATTTACGTTCGACCAACTATTTCGGATATGAAAACTTAACATGTCTGGAAAATCTAGCATTTGGAAATCTCACTAGTGTGAGAGATATAACTAGTGTGGGAGAAATACACATTCCAAGCGTTGAACATCCTGATATTAAGCCATTGCGATGGTGCCATGCTGATGTAGCATTAATACCAACTAAGAAAAATCTTAATGTTTTGTTTTTTGAAAACGAATGATAAAAAATATACACTACAATTATTTAATTAATTGTAGTGAACGATACAGTATCTCCTTTTTGAATAGGTGATTTTTTGATTTCTCCAGAGTTTAGTTCAATTACTTTATCTGCTTTTTCAGATGAAGTAAAACTATTTAAATACGGACTTGGAGATATGTTTTCAAATATATTAACGACCTTATTTTGATTTATAAATATAAAATCTAACGGAAATTTCATATCTTTCATCCAAAAAAAATAGTAATCTGGTTTTTCAAAGGTAAAAAGCATTCCTTCATTACTTTTTATGGAAGGAATATCTGAAAGTCCTTTACTTCTTTTTTCTTCAGTATCTGCAATAAAAAGTGTATAGGTCTTATTCTTAAAAAGCACTTTATTTTTCTTATACCCTTTAAAATTTTTGTTTTGATTGGAGTAAAATGAAATAGTAAATACTAAAATTAATAATAGCAAAAATGCAGTTATTAGTTTTTTTTTATTTCCTAAAGTTTTCATTATGCTGTTTATTCGTAAAAGTTTTTTAGTTCTGATTTGTGGGACAAGGATCGTCCATTAGTGCGCGTAGACTAAAAACGTTACCGTCCTTACATCATGCGTCTATCAACCCGGTCATCTTCCGGGGGACTAAAATGGGGATTCCTTATCTTGAGGTATGCTTCGTACTTAATATGCTTTCAGTACTTATCACCAAGAGATATAGCTACCCAGCATTGCAGTGTTTCCACAACTGGTACACCAGGGATCTCCTCTGCCAGGTCCTCTCGTACTGTGGCAAAATCCTCTCAAGAATCCAATCGCCTGCACCGGATAGAGTCCGAACTGTCTTGCGACGTTCTGAACCCAGCTCGCGTACCGCTTTAACGGGCGAACAGCCCGACCCTT
>CAYJVA010000003.1:0-21506 GCA_964373465.1 uncultured Gammaproteobacteria bacterium | reverse complement strand
GCTCAAGAGGATTTAAAGGAGCTAGGGACGGGCGCAACTGAACTTGTTCAAAGCGGGGCCACAGAGCTTCCCGCGCGGAAGTTCGGGTTTTCTTATTATGGCGGGTTTAATTTTTGGTATTATTTCGGCATTGGGATGTTTGTGATTGGCTTGATTGCGCTTGTCTTAATCATTTTCCTTCTTTTTAAACACAAACAGAAAATCATGGCTTTTTTGAAAAGGCGTTTTCCGTTTTTTATTGCTATTGTGGTAAGCGCGCTTATAGCCGGAACAGTGGTGTATCAGAATACAAATTTACAGTTCAAACAACAACAAAAGAAGGCGTTAGAAGCCACTCGTTCCGCATATTCGGAACAAATCGGCGACCTTAAAATTGAAAACAGGAAACTGCAAGTAACGATTGACGAGCTTGAAAAAAGCGCAACCCAACAGCAACAGTCCCCCGCGTCTGCACTTACCAAAGAAGGCGATGATCCGATCCTTCAAACCCTTATTGAAGAGTCTCCCCTTATCGCGCATGTGAAGATCACGAGAAGTAACGGGGGAGGAGAATTCAAAACAGGAACTGCCATAGTTACCGCTCAAGCGGAGGTTGTAGAGTTTTACAAAGCGCCTTTTCAGATGAAAGAGGATATTCAGTTTAGCTTCAATCGCTTTGCGTATAAAATTAAAGAAGTGCCTAAGGATGTAAGATTCATAATGGAAAAACAAAGAGTTGAGCAGGGTAAGGAGTACATTGTTTTTCTTACAACTCCTGAAAGCGCTGGTGTTGGCGGTGGCGTTTCTTTTACATATTCCCTTATAGATCACTTTCTTAGCACACAGCCATACGACAGATATCTTGAAGAAAGGATCATGCAATACGCGTCTCCTCCTAAAATAGTTACTTCGTTAGGCAGTAAACAATGTGCTGAACTTGAAACGGAAATTCGCACCATGATTGATAACGCTAATCAGTGCAACCAAAATACTGACTGTGTAGTGACATCGGAGTTCTCATGTCACTTTGGGCCTTATCATCTAGTGAACAAAAGTGCTGACCTCACCATACTCAGACAACGTCTAGAACAATACACACAGAGCTGTAAGAAGCTATGCAATATGTATGAATTAACCTATTCACCCACGCAGGAACAACTGAAATGCATCGCCAACAAATGCGTTGATACCCGCTTACCGCAATGAAACATAAAAATATCTACAAAATTATCTTGCTCGTTATTGTGTTTGCGCTTATCGGGGTGTATTTCTATTTTGTTTTGAAAAGTAGCAAGTATGATTATACAGCAAGTCCCCCACTTCCTCATCAACAAACGGTCACCAATCAATCGTGCGATGACTTGGCAAATTTTATAAATAATTCTATTCAAAAAGCCAATTATTGCGCAAAAGACGAGGATTGTATTGTCTCTGATGTGGCAAAAGTTGCTTGTAACTGTTGGAGTTTAGTGAATAAGGACGCTGATCTTAATCCAGTGATGCAAAGTAAAGTGAACTATCAGAAGCAACAATGCGCTAAAAGTATCCTCTGTGAACCCTGCGCCAAAAAACCCATGCAAGCCGAAATCGCGTGTCAAAATAATGTGTGCGTGACAAGAAACCTTTCCATTGAACAGCGCCAAACTATTTCCTTGATCGTTGAACTTCATCCAGTGCGCGACAGCGGAATATACTCAACCGAACGAACCAATGAAGAAATACGCGCTCTTTTCCAAAAGACGCAGGGCATTTGGAAACAGGCAGATATTCAGCTTGACATAAAAGGAATTACAGTAGTTAATATAGATGAAAATAGAGCGGCGACAATGCAGATGGGGCAGTATGCTTTTTTTCAACCGATGGTTGCATCGCTTTCAAAAAATACTTTGCATGTATTTTTTATACGCGATCTTGCTGGAGCCAATGGGTGGATTGTTGGACCGCGGCATATCGCCGTTGCCGATAAAACCACAGTGAATGATTTTCGCACAGTTGCCCACGAGATAGGTCATATACTTGGCTTGGGGCATTCTGATAATATAACAAGTTCACTTATGGCATCAGGATATAACGAAGTACAATTGTCAAAAATGGAGATTGAAATAACTCGTGCACACGCACGTACTTGGTGATTTTATTTTAACCCAAATTATCCTATACTAATCACAAATGAATTTGCTTGAGCATATACACGGAGAAATACGCACACTTAAAAGTAAAACGCCTATTGATCAACTCACCTATGAACGATTTCTGACACGTCTCAACGATCATGCTCCCCTCACTCATGAAGATAATCCACACAGCCATTTTTGCTGTTTTACTCTTCCTCTTGATTGCGTTACTCACTCAATTTTCTTAGTTCATCATATCAAAGCTGGTGATTGGATACCGCCTGGCGGACATATTGACGCGGGCGAGACGCCTCTTCAGACTGTAAGGCGAGAATTCACTGAAGAGTTGGATTATGAGATAACCAATGAACCTATCACACTTTTTGGCATCTCAATCAACTCTATTCTTAACCCAAAACAACTTTGTAAAGAACATTATGATCTGTGGTATGCAGTGGAAACCGGAAAAAAGAATTTTAATATTGATAAAGGAGAGTTTTATGATGCGGGTTGGTTTTCGTACGACAAAGCATTGAAAAAAATTAAAACACCGTTGTTTGGGAAAGTAATAAACAAATTTCTATTTGGTAAATAAACTTATAAATATGTTTTTAACTGATATAATATTCTTCTGTCTATTTACAATATCAATATTTGCTTATCACATAAGATGATTTTAACAACTAATATGATAAAGTCTCGATCATGAATACAACAGACTATATAGATTTAATTAATAATTTAACGACGTTGCCCAAAGAAACTGAATGGATTGAGTTTAAGCTTAATTATATTTGTATAGAGGAAATTGGAGAATATATATCAGCGTTATCAAATTCTACATGTTTATTAGGGAAAAACTACGGATATCTAATATACGGAATTGAAAATGGAAGCAATAAAATAAAAGGGACAAACTTCAAAGGAAAACAAATAAAAAAGGGGAATGAAGAATTAGAAAACTGGATTACACATAATTTAAAACCTAGAATTGATTTTGAAATTATAGATATAATTGTAGATAAATACCCTTTAGTTATTTTTAAAGTTGATGCTACTAAATTAGGCCCCGTAAGCTTTCGCGGAACTGAATATATAAGAGTTGGATCATATAAGAAAAAACTTATTGACCACCCAGAAAAAGAACGTAAAATTTGGGACATTTGTCGAGGATATTCTTTCGAAAAAGATTTTGCCCAAAAAAACCTTTCAAGTGACGAAATATTAAAAAAACTAGATTATCCTTCCTATTTCGAGTTAATGAAACAGAATCTTCCTGATAATAAAGAAGGAATTTTAAGAAAATTATGTGAAGAAAAACTAATAAGTCTCGCAAGAGCTCAAGTTTACAACGTCACAAATCTAGGCGCTGTTCTTTTTGCAAAAAAACTCAGTGATTTTGACAGGCTTTCTAGGAAAACTGTTAGGGTTATTCAATATAAGGGAAAAAACAAAATAACCACTATAAAAGAACAAATCGGAGGAAAAGGATATGCGGCTGGTTTCGAAACGTTAATAGATTATATTAATAATTTGCTTCCCAGTAACGAAGAAGTTGGAAAGACCTTACGCAAGGAAGTAAAAATGTACCCAGAAATTGCTGTTCGAGAACTTGTGGCAAATTCACTTATTCATCAAGATTTTTCTGAAACAGGTAGTGGTCCATTAGTTGAGATTTATGACGATAGAATAGAAATAAGTAATCCAGGGAAGCCATTAATCGAAACTTTAAGATTTATTGATCATAATCCTCAATCTAGAAATGAACAGTTAGCTTCATTTATGAGAAGAGTAAATATATGTGAAGAAAGAGGTAGCGGAATTAAAAAAGTAATAAATTCTTGCGAGGTATATCAGTTGCCTGCTCCTAATTTTATTGCAGAGACTAATTATATGAAAGTTACACTTTATGCTCCTATGATATTAACGCGAATGAATAGGATAGATAAAATACGAGCCTGCTATCAACATTGTTGCTTAAAATATGTTTCTAATGATATTATGACAAATCAATCACTTAGAGAAAGATTTGGTATCGAAGAAAAAAATTATGCTACAGCTTCTCGTATTATAAGCGACACAATAAAACATAAGTTGGTAAAATATCAAGAGCCTTTAAATAAATCTAGAAAATATGCGAAATATATTCCATTTTGGGCATAAATTTCATGTGATCGTCATGTGATTAATCGTGGATTCTTAAATAATTTTTAAGAACAAATTATATCAATATGTATCTTTTTAATGTGATTTAAGACTTTAACAGACGTTAATTTAACCTCAGGGGTTAAAGTGATAATTTGGTATAAGTGTTTTTTTCTGAAGGTAAAGTCAGATTTGTTTTCAAATATTTTTCAAAAGGGCTATGATATCTCGTCAAATCGTCTACTTGCGTAGCCGAGTTTGACTCGGTGGAGATGGCCGGAGTTGAACCGGCGTCCGCAAAGGCACGGTATGAAAAATCTTTTAGTCAGGCTTGTCCGCCGAAGTCCTGCTTAAGCGGGACGAAGGAGGACTTAGTTAATTGCTTTTGACAAAGTGCGACCCAATTAACAAACTTCACACTGTGGCAATGATTTTACTCGTCTTTGAACCCCGATTAAATCGGGATCAACGAACTTAAAATATATGAAGAAATCAGCTTATAAACTTCATATATCCGCACCTCATATTGGTTGTCGCCTTCTTATGGTTGAACATGAGGAAAAACCATAAGAGACGTCCTTCGATTCGAAGGATAGCTTTTTATGCGTACGCGTATGCAAATTGTGCATTTCGTGCATAGAAAGCCGCTTCAGCTTGTTCAGCATCTGCGTGTATTCATGGTATTTGACGAATACCTCCGGCCTGACGATTTTTCAATGTGTTTATATCTCTGCGTCGATACCCGACATCCCCTTTAAAAATTAAAAGTCTAAAGTCTAAAGTTAAAAATCCAGAATCCAAAGTTAAAAATTAAAAATTATAATTTTATATATTCTTTTATCTCTCGCTCTGTCTGTCTTTTGACATCGCGGTCTTTTTCAACTTTTTTCCTCTCCCAGGTCTTTTTACCCTTTGCTAATGCGATCTCAAGCTTGATCAAACGCCCCTTATTATAGCATGAGACTGGCACGATTGTCAAACTTCCCCCTCCTATTTTAGTCCTCAGACGTATAAGCTCGGTCTTGTGAAGCAATAATTTTCGCGTGCGTCGCGGGTCATACAGTGCATCCTGCGTAAAAAAATACCGCGGGATCTCAGCATTGAGAAGGACTGCGCCATCATCCATAAGTCTCACATATGCGTCTTTGAATTGTATATTCCCTTTTCGTATTGATTGTACCTCAGCGCCCGTTAATAAAATCCCTGCTTCATACTTTTCAATAAGCTCAAATTCTCGCGAAAGATATTTATTGATGATTTTCATAATTCTCTTTCGTCAATTGTAGCAAAAATTATGTATAATAAAAAAATGTTTTCTTTGATCGCGGATTTACAACTCCATTCCAAATTCTCACGTGCTGTATCTCCAAAAATGGATCTTTTTGAGATTGCGCTCTGGTCTTCAAAAAAAGGCATTGATCTGGTGGCCACAGGCGACTGGACTCATCCGATCTGGTTTCGCGAGATCAAAGCACATCTGAAAGAAACATCCTCAGGTATTTTTGTCTTGAAACAAGGACTAACAGACCAAAAAAGAAACGTCTCATTTTTGCTTTCAACTGAAATATCAAGTATTTATAGCCAAGGAGGAAAAGGACGACGCGTGCACAATCTCATTTTTTCACCCTCTATGGAAACGTGTGAAAAAATTATCAAGGAACTTCTCAAGCGCGGCGTAAACCTCGGATCTGATGGCAGACCAATTGTGGGAGTATCGTCAAAAGATCTCCTTGAACTGTGCCTCACGATTGATCAGAATATAGTGTTTATCCCAGCACACGCATGGACCCCGTGGTTTGCGCTCTATGGTTCAAAATCTGGATTTGATTCAATAGCCGAATGCTTTGGTAGTTTGGCAAAATACGTCTATGCTATAGAGACTGGCCTTTCGTCTGACCCAATCATGAATTGGCAGATCAAAGAACTTGAAACCCGTTCAATAGTCTCCTTCTCCGATGCTCACTCAGGACCAAAGCTCGGGAGAGAAGCAACAGTATTTATTCAAAACTCACAAAGTACATATCAAAAATCAAATTTTTCCTATATTGATATAGTTGACGCGATTAAGCAAAACCCAAAAGGATACTTAAAAATCGGTTATACCATAGAATTTTTTCCAGAAGAAGGAAAATATCACTGGAGCGGTCATCGCACCTGTAACGTCAGATACAACCCTCATGAAGTCAAAAAATACGGTACCTTATGTCCTCAATGTAAAAAACCTCTGACTATCGGTGTTGAAAATCGAGTCATTGATCTTGCATATAAGACGATCGCTCCTGCAGATCTTTTAATGATACAAAATAAAAACGGTCTGACTTTTGTGTATGATAAAGAAAAAAAACGCCGACCATTTGTCTCACTTATTCCTCTTCTTGAAATACTGCATGAGATACACAATCAGTCGCCAACGAAAGCAGTGGCAGAATATGAGCGTATTATACGCTCATTCGGCACAGAGTTTGAGATTCTTCTTAAAAAATCTTATGAAGAAATAGAGAAAAATGCGGGTAAAAAACTTGCATCAGCGATTCAGGTCGTAAGAGAAAGAAAAGCAATCGTTGATCCAGGATATGACGGCGTATTTGGCACGGTGCATATTAGTCCAAAAATCAATACCTCATCATATGAGACTACCCAACACACACTCTTTTAAACAATGTGCTTTTTTCCTTTTTCTTCTTTTCCTTCCTACTCAATTTGGTAAACATTTTTTTCCTGCATTTGCCTATATTAACGGAGTGAAAATTGACTATTTATCACCAACTCTCTATATCACTGACATAATTGTATTTGTACTTATACTCTTATATAGAAAAGAACTCATTCACAGGATAAAAAAAAATCATTTTTCCTTTATTGGAATTGTCCTTATTCTTATCCTTCATGCACTCTTTTCTCAATTCCCTTTACTCTCATTATATGGAGTTTTAAAAATCATTGAGCTTATTTTTATTTACTTTATCGCGCGACAAAAATATCATCCGAGGCTCATACTCACAGCGCTTCTTCTCGGAGGAATTGTTGAACTTTCACTATCGCTGATACAACTCTCATCTCACGCATCAATACAAGGATTTTTCTACTTTTTAGGAGAACGCTCTATCAGCGTATCACATCCTGGCATTGCTACCGCATCGTTATTTGGAAACACATTTCTCCGTCCATATGGCACATTCTCTCATCCAAATAGCATGGGAGGCTTTTATCTTCTTTTATATACCTACATACTTACTCAGGCTTCTTTTCGTCAAACATTTACACTCTATACTCTCTCTTCTTTAGTCTTCACCGCACTTATTTTTATTTCTTTTTCAAAAATCGCCATTCTTAGTTATGTGATAATTACTTTTTTTTATGCACTTCGTTCTATGAAAATAAAGTGTGTCCTCTGTGCGATAGCACGTACCATAACACTTATCATCATGTCTCTCATTTTTCTCTCATCTAAAGCTGACCCTCTCTCACTTGAAAAGCGCGTCACTCTTTTTGTTGATGGAATTACTCTCCTCAAAAACTATTTTTTATGGGGAGTAGGTCTTGGTCATTATCTTATCTCACAAGGGCAACCAAGCTCTCCATATCGCTATTTTTTCCTTCAACCTGTTCATAATATATTTATTTTGTTTTACACACAAACGGGGATAATTATGGGACTCATACTGACAATTCCCTTATTGAAAAAATGGAGACTGCACTGGAAAAAGCCAACCTTTTTTTTCTGTGTAGTTGCAGTCACTCTCACTGGCATGTTTGATCATTATTGGCTCACTCTTCAACAAAACTGGCTCTTATTAGGAACTATATTTGGGTTTTTACTCTCCAAATCGTCTCCTTAACAATACATCTCTCTCTTATTGGTCAAAAAAATACTCTTGACACAGAGAGCCTTATATTATAGAATACTTTCGTATTGTCATTTTATAAAGGTTTAAAATACAATGATTTTCTTTTCAATTATACGTTGTGAACGATATAATATATGAAAAAAACTACCATTTTGCTTGTAACTAATGCGTTTTTATTATTTTTTATTTCTTTTACTCAATCAACCTACGCGCAAAAAATAAATTCAATACGTCCCACAATTCAGCAAAAAAGAGATGACCTCAAAAGCCAAAGATGTACCGTACTCACTCAAAATATTGATCGGCGAATTAACCGATTTAATAACAATAAAGAACGTCATATCAATCAATACAATACAACAAAACAGCGACTTTCTCAGCTTGTGACGAAATTACAACAAAAAGGATATGATGTTACGCAATTACAAACTGATGGAAAAATATGGGATGGCAAAATCCAAAAATTTGGCTCAGACTTTGTGGTTTTTATAAACAAACTCACTGAAACCAAAAATGTCGGATGCGGTCAATCAGACGGCGCATTTAGAACACTCCTTAATCAAGCACGGCAGCAATTAGTCGTTGTACATCAAGATTCTGTTGATGCGCGTACCTATTATCAAACCGTGATAAAAAAAGATATAGAAGCGATACGTAATCAAAACCCAACCGTAACTGTCGCTCAATAAATTATAATTTACTATCAAACTATGAAATCTAAAACAACTTTTATCATACTTATCATAGCACTCGTTCTTATTATTCTCTTTATGAAAAAAAGATCAGCTACTGCTCCTCTTATAAAGCCTACTAACACAAATAATACTCAATCTATTGAAAGTGGTCAAACAACACAAAACAATATCAATAATGAAGACACCGCATCAATCAATACAGATTTACAATCTCTTGATAATATAGTCAATGGGATAAGTAATGATGATTTTGCAGTATCAACTCTTGATGGTATTGAATAATATATGTGAGAGATCCCCTTTTCACATCTTTCTTACGATTGCAAGAGGAGTTTGTTCATCTGATTGACCAAGCGGGTTATCACAAAAAATTTTTCTCATCAACGAAGTATCTACTCCTTTTGAATACCCAAGTATCCGTACTCCATAATCATTCGCATCAATTATTACAATGGGTATATGAAATGATTTTGAGAGACTTGATGCAACCTTCATAGGATCTTTGGGACCTAATTTTGCACTTTTGTTACCAGGAGGAAGCGTGTAAGTACACGGACCATCAATCGCGTTGATATGTGAACCGACAACATGATAAAACACCCCTCGTAGTCCAAATGGCTTTGTGATGATTGAACACAATGACGCAAATAAAATACGCAATAATCCAACTTCTTGTATGGCTAATTCCATTGTGTATGGACTTTTAAGTCCAATTCCACCTTTATGCTTACTGACAAATTGCGATAAAAAATATGCCCACCCTGTGGGATGAATATCGCGGATTAAAAATGATCGTCCTTGCATAATTGCGATTATTCTCTCTGAAATAACAAGGATATCGTTTTGCTGTAAAAAAGGAAAAGCATACGACCGTATAATCGCATCAAGATTATCGTTTGCGTTGATAAGAGATGTTTTAAGTGGATATCGCGCATATGAGAATCCGCGCACTGTAATAAATATATTTTTTCCCTTATGAGGAAGAAGAGAAGATACTGATCTCTGCACCATATTTTTACCATTTATAATGAAGATAATGTATCGGAAATCTTTTGATTTGTTGCGAGACTTTCTTCAATTTTTGCACGCGCGCCCTGAGGAATATTCTTAAAAAAACTTTCTATCACTTCTCTATGTTTTTCAGTTGAGAGCTTCAATGTAAGAATAAAATTGCCATCTGGAGACATGCCTTGTTTTTGAGCTGAAATTAATAAAGGATAGATTTTTATCGAATATTTTTCTGCCTCTTCCACCGATAGTATAGCCAATTCCCACTTACCTTTTTCTGATAGTTCAATCGCCATACGCATACGCTTATCTGCAAAAAGTAAATACAGACGAGCTTTCTTTATCTGATCTCGTGTAGCAAATTCAAGTATTTTATCTCGTATATTTTTTATAAAAAAAAGGGGATTATCTGGAAGCATTCCTGCATACGGCAAATCATAAGAAATTTTTTTTGACTCTATTTTAATCTCCTCTTGTCCGTGCACAGTCAAAAGAGAACTCATGAAAAATATACTTATAAAAAAAATAAAAACAGCTATTATGCTCTTAAACTTTTTTTGACACATAAGACTATTATATACCCATCGTAGTAGAAATTGCAAAGCAATTTCTACGTACGAGGGATTATACCGCTGTAAGATGAAACACATTGTTACAATTTCATCTGAAAGCGGTATATCATAATAAATGGCACAATACAGGGAGCATGATAAAATCATGCTCCCTTATAAAAAAATTAATTATTTGACTGATCGCTTTAAGGTTTTTCCTGCGGTAAATCCTGGGGTCTTTGTCGCACCAATTTGAATTGGAGCACCTGTTTGGGGATTTCTACCTTTACGAGCAGCACGAGTACGTACCATAAATGTACCAAAACCGGTCACCACAACTTTTTCGTTACGTTTCATTGCATCCGATATGATTGCAAACACTGAAGTTACTGTCATTTTTGCGAGCTTAGCGGTAAGATCGGCTTTTTTGGCAACTTGTGAAATAAGATCTGCTTTTGTCATGTTTTTTTTCACCCCCTTTTTTGAATAGATAATGAGTAATGAACTAAAAATAAAACAAAAATCCGATACACAGAAAGAATAGGAGAATTTAAGCCTCTTGTCAATCTATATTAAAAACATCTTATTATAACAATACATATCATGAATGGCTTGTTGCATAAGCGCGATATTCACGAATGACCGTTATTTTTACCTGACCTGGGAATGTGGGAAATTTTTCATTGATCTCCTCCTTGATTTCTTGGGCTAGTATCACCGCATCATCATCAGTAATCTCCTCAGGAATGACAACGACACGAAACTCTCTCCCTCCCTGTACTGCATATGCTTCTTTTACGCCTTTTTTAGTACGTGCAGTATCTTCTATTGTCTTTATTCTCTGTAAATACTCTCCAAAATCTTCATGACGTGCTCCAGGACGCCCTCCAGACACTGCATCAGCAATATAGACGATGACTGCCTCAAGTGAAGAGAATGGAACGTCTTCATGATGAGAGGCAACAGTATCAATCACTTCTTGTGATATTTTGTTTTTTTTCAATAAGTCTACACCCAATTGCACATGAGATCCCTCTTTATCAGTAATTATTTTACCAATATCATGCAAAAGACATCCTAATTTTACTGTTTTTACATCTGCGCCAAGCTCGTGAGCAAGAGATACTCCGATCTTAGTCTCCTCGAGAGTATGAATAATCATGTTTTGCCCATAGGAATAACGATATTTAAATTTTCCCAATAATTTCACAATCTCAAAAGGAAGATCATATACATTCACTTTTTGACACAGTTCTTCTCCTGCTTTGATAATAAGCTTTTCTATATCCTCTCGCGTTTTTTTGACAATTTCTTCAATCCGTTCAGGCTGAATTCGTCCATCTCTCATAAGCCTATCAAGGGAGACACGCGCAATCTCACGTCTCACTGCATCAAATGACGATAATTTAATTATTCCCTCTTCTTCAAGATCAACATCAACTCCTGTCGCAAGCTCAAATGCACGAATATTACGTCCTTCTTTTCCTATTATTCTTCCTTTAATATCCTCATGAGGAAGCTGTACTGTTGAGAGGGTGTACTCTGCGATATAATCAACTGCTCCATATCTCATGGCATCAACAAGTAATTCTTTTGCTTTTTCATCTATTTTTGCCGTTGTCTCCTCTTCTGCGGGTTTCAGTTGCTTGGCAAACTCGCTTTTTAACTTCTCTTCAACGTTGCGAAGAATAAGATCTTTTGCTTCCTGAGGACTAAGATGCGCGATTTTCTGTACCTTTGTGATAATTTCTTCACGGCTTTTCAGAAGGTGTGCTTTTTCAACCTCTAATCTCTTTTTCTCTTGTTCATTTCTTTGACGAATATGGTCAATTTCTTGTTCTTTAATGCGTAGTCTTTTTTCAGAAATTATTGCCTCTCTGGTTATCTTTCGCACTTCTTCTTCAGAATTTTTTTCAATTTTTAAAGCCTCTTCTTTAGCAGTAATGATGATTTCCTTAGCTTTCAGATCTGCTTCACGAAGTTTTTTTTCTATCTCTTGTTTTTTTTCCTTGATAGAAGGAAAAAGATTTAATAATTGAGATAACATAAAAATAAATAAAAAAAGGTACATTGGGAAGATGAAATTATTACACTCTATGACTTTTTAGCGTGAGAATACCCGTATAAAATGTTGTATGCGTTCCCTGTATAATAATAGGCTTCACCATGTTTTTTCCTTTTTATTCAAATAATGTATAAAATGTATAACGTCTATGATGATATTCTACTCCTTCTTATATAAAACTGCAAATGCATTTATCCTGCAAATACACGTGCATAGACTTCCTTTATCAATGCGTTTTTAAATTTTTCATCTTTTAAAAACATATCTTTTACTTGTTCTTTTCCTTGTCCGAGTACTTTTTCTTTATATTTGATAAAAGATCCACTTTTTACCAATACACCGGAGCTTACTGCCGCATCGATGAGTGCGTCTTCACGATCAACTCCTGCACTAGTAATCGTAAAAATAGCATCGCGAAAAGGAGGAGCCATTTTATTTTTCACGATTTTTACCCTCACACGAGTACCCACTATCTGATCTCCCTTTTTGAGTGTCTCAATTTTACGTACATCCATACGCAAAGATGCATAAAATTTAAGAGCCATTCCTCCTGTCGTTGTTTCGGGATTGCCAAACATCACGCCAATTTTCATACGCAATTGATTGGTGAAAATCACGATTGTTTTAGATTTGGATACCACACTCGTTAATTTGCGCAAAGCCTGTGACATCAATCGTGCCTGCACACCCATCTGAGCATCACCCATCTCCCCCTCAATCTCAGATCGTGGCACAAGTGCCGCGACAGAATCAATCACCACCATATCAACTCCTCCTGAACGTATCAGACTCTCAGCTATCTCCAAAGCCTGTTCTCCGGTATCAGGCTGAGATATGAGAAGGTCATCTACCTTCACTCCCAGAGTCTTTGCCCATACTGGGTCAAGTGCGTGCTCAGCATCAATAAACGCGGCTATACCCCCTTCTTTTTGCGCTTGTGCGATAAGCGTCAGACACAGCGTTGTTTTTCCAGAAGCTTCAGGTCCATATATCTCAACAATACGTCCTTTTGGTATGCCACCAACTCCCAATGCAATATCAAGAGGGAGAATGCTTGTTTTGATAACATCCATGGCTGATGTCACACGTTGTCCCAATTTCATGATTGATCCTTTTCCAAATTGTTTTTGAATCTGTTCTATTGCAAGAGCAACTGCTTGTTGCTTAGGACTTGGTTCTGGAGATTTCATATAGTTTATAATAAAATAAGTTCAATCAAAAAGCAAGCGCACTCGATCAAATTTAAAATAAACCTATCAGTTACCCAAAAGTAAACGCGAATAATTGAGCATTATTATCTTCAAATTCAAGTCGTAAGGTATATCGTCCTACGACAGGCAACATAATAAGCCTATATAATCTGTCTTCATCAACCATCACAATACCGTTTTTATTGTCCTCTCCAAAATACTGCAACTTATTATCAATAAAGACTTTTACTCGTGCGTTCTTTTTTGACGGTCGCATCACAAGAAAAACTTCCTTTGCCTCAAATTAAACAAGCATAAGTCTCAACTCATTTTCGGGTTATAAAGTATAATAGACTGTGTCTTTTCGGGGTATAGTTTAACGGCAGAATGTGCGCATGGGGTGCGTAAGGTCTCAGTTCAATTCTGAGTACCCCGACCAATTCAGACATTGAGAGTTAGTTTTCTTATCATCTATGCACAGTATTAACAACCAATACGAGAATAAAATCATGGATGAAATCAAAAATAGAAAAAGTCCCTTGATTTTTTTAGGAAAGCACATTGAAGAAAGAAAAATCTATGCCATGCTTGAAGCAGCCCGATTGGCTCCATCATCATACAATCATCAACCATGGCGATATATAGTCGTAAATGACACACATCTTCTCACAAAAGTACAAAAAGGATTAGCTATTGGAAATTTCTGGGCAAAAACTGCCCCAGTCTTAATAATCGTACTTTCAAAACCAACGCTTGATGACCAAATAGACAGAAAAGAATATTATCTGTACGACACAGGACTCTCAGTAATGTCGCTCGTTATTGAAGGCATGCATCAAGGTATTGCAACACATCAGATGATTGGCTTTGATGAAAAAGCCATAAAAAAAGAATTGGCCCTATCAAAACAATGGCGAATACTTACTATAATTGCCGTAGGGTATGAGGAATGCGATAAATCCAAAGAAAATATCATTAAAAAATTTGGCATGCAATTATTTGACAAGTTAAGAACTCGTCTTATCACTCCAAGAAAACGAAAAGAAATTAAAGAAATAGCATATTTTAATGCTTTCAATGAAAAATAATCTACAATCATCAAAAACTCTACTACTCACCTCTGTAAGAATGCAGGTCAAAGAGGAAATCATAAAAATTCTTCCTAAACCAATTGATAAAAACCGATGATCAAGCATTTATGATCAAAAATGATAAAATAAAACTCGTCGGTCAAGGAAACGAAATAACACTATGACCACTATAAAAAAACTCACCCAAGACATCAACCAATTCACCAATGCAAGAAATTGGAAACAGTTTTATACGCCAAAAGACATGGCGCTTGCGCTCGTTGCTGAAGTCGGAGAACTCATAGAACATTTCAAATGGCACAAGAACAAAGAAACAACACAATACATCGCAATACATAAAAAGAAAATTGGAGAGGAGATCGCAGATGTTTTTTATTGGGTACTTCTTATAAGTCACGAACTTGACATTGACCTTGAAAAAGCATTTGAGGAAAAAATGAAAAAAAATGATAAAAAATATCCTGAAAAAGAATATAAAGGAAAACATACCAACCCCGTATAATCCTATTCTCCCAACCACTGTTCAGATCTTTCTTGAATAAACGCCTTATCTCCCCAATTGATAATCATTCTCTTATGATCAACACCATGGCTTTTCATCCAATCAAATACAATGCCAGAGGCCTCCAAAAAACTGTTTTTTACTCTCTCATACTCTGGATCATCAACCGGGAGATCATAGTCTATCCCAAAAATCTGTACCGTAGTCGTCCACTCATTATGTTGATACTTTTCAGAAGGCACCACAATTGATACTTCCACTCCTGTTGAAAGAAGTATGTGTTTTTCAAATGGGAAAAACCGCGCTCCTTTTTTCTTTTCTTTGATCGCGTTTTGAATAAGAGGAGAATCAATACGCGGTCCATATCCTTCTTCAGAAGATATACGGCTCTTATCACGACCCCTATATAAAAAGACGCTTAAGATGAGAAGAACCATGAAAAGAAAAATGACGATGACAATTATCAATTTTTTATTTATTATTTTCATAGGTTAATGCAACAGTTAAAACTCCTGGTTGTAGAAATTGCTTCGGAGGATTACATTTCATTCCGTCTTTACAATACACACGATACATATCCTCATGACGCTCGTCAAAAAAGTTGAGAGGATATGGATGATCCTCTCCCTCGTATGTACGCGGACAATTGGTATATGGAGAGCGACCACAGTTTGAGTTGCCCAATCCATTGTACCGTGCAAGTGCCGTCACCATATGCTCAAAATTGGCAAGGCTTCCGTTTGTTTTACTTTGTAATACACGCCCCGCATAGACTGCGCTATCAAGAAGCGATGCAAACCCACATCCTCCCGAGACTGCGATGGGTTCGCCTATCCCAGATTGAACCTTATTGCACCGTCTGACTGCACGCACCACATCTGGTTCATTCTGACCGATAATCCTTCCGCTCACTAGAGATCTATTCGGTTCGGCCCCTCCTTCAATCACATGAATCCCTGCAAGGATAGATACCGGTACGCCAGTGAGCTGACTTGCATATTCATAGACCTTCTTGTTATCTGTATAATTGTCAAGTAAAAAATCTATATCTTCATGTATATCACGTTCTTTATTGGTAATAACAGGAACTTCTTTGGGCGGAGGAATAAGAATTTTAGGAGTATTTATTTGAGGAAAAGGAATTGGCTGGGTATTTTGTGACGAAGACTGGGAAGATGAGGGAAAATAAGGGATATCAAGTGTAAATAACCTACCCCTATCGCCTAAAAATAATACGTCAATGATTTTGAGTATAAGAAAACTTGCAACAAAAAGAAATGTTCCCATAAAAGCCCACGTAAAAGTGGCTTGCGATTTTTTTACTTTTTCTGGATTTCCACCTGAAATCATATATTGAAGAGAACCACTAATAAACATGATAAAAAGAGAAAAAACAATAAGTCCTGAAGCAACAAGAAATACTCTATTAAATATAACTTCAACACACGAAAAAGTCGGCACATCATTCACCATGCACGTACTCCAATCATTATTCATACGTTTTTTTATGTATGTGAAAGATACCGTTCAATCTCAAGTGCCGCGGCAACTCCCATACCGACTGCGGTTGCGGCTTGACGATAGTAGGGATCAATCACATCTCCTGCGCCAAACACTCCACTGACTGAAGTCATATACTGATACTCATAATCAAAACTATCATTATTATTTTTTATTTCTATAGAATGACTTTTGACTTTTGACTTTTGACTTTTGACTTGCCTAATCGCCTCCATCCGGCTTGTCATCACATATCCCTTTTCATCTAATATAACTCCGCTCCCTTTTAGAAAATCACTTGCGGGTTTATGTCCTATTGCGATAAACAAACCGTCAACCGCAAGGACTTTAGACTTTAGACTTTCGACTTTCGACTCTAATCTCACTCCTTCAACCCGACTTTCTCCCAACACCTCCTCAACTTGAGTATTCCAGATTATTTCTATTTTTGGATGATCCAACACGCACCCCTGCATTATTTTTGACGCACGGAATTCACCTTTGCGATGTATCACATATACTTGAGAGGCGAACTTTGTCAAAGTCAACGCCTCTTCCATTGCAGTATCTCCTCCTCCGACAACCCCCACGATCTTATCCTTGAAAAAAAATCCATCGCAGGTTGCACATGCGGATACTCCCTTTCCTCGCAATCTTTGTTCTGATGGCAAATTGAGCCACAAGGCATCAGCTCCTGTTGCGATCAATATGCTTTTTGCAAAATATGATGTTTTTCCATCTGCTAACAAAATGCTGAATGGTTTGTGAGTAACATCTATATGAGACACATTTTCATCAACGAAACGGGTGCCAAATTTGACTGCATGTGATCTCATTTGTGCGATCAGTTCTGGTCCAAGTATTGATGAAAATCCAGGATAATTCTCTACATGCGACGTAAGCATGAGCTGTCCTCCTGCAGGAGAACCAGCAAGTACTAAAGGTTTTAGGTCAGCGCGCGCATTATAGATTGACGCGCCAATTCCTGTCGGACCTCCACCTATGATAATCACTTTTTCAATCGTCATAATATTCTCTGTACCATTTTAATAAAAATATGTCTTCTGTCATCCTGAGCCTGACGAAGAATGACATTAATTTGGTTTATCATAGGTCAGGTTTCACCATGATGATATTTTTTGTCAAAAACTAAGAAAGCTTAAAAGCTCTTTCATGCTATTGTAAATAAAAATAAGTATAATTACAAATATGGAAAACCCCTGTATATTTTGTGCTCTTGTTCGTGGAGAAATTCCATCGTATAAAGTATATGAAGATGATCTTTTTTTTGGATTTCTTGATATACATCCTCGCGTACCCGGACACACCCTCCTTATCCCTAAAAAACATTATCAGTGGGTCTCTGATGTCCCTGAATTTAGCGCATATTGGCAAGTAGCACTTCATATTACACACGCGATGAAAAAAGCTCTTTCGCCACGATTTATCACGTATATGACTCATGGATTGGAAGTTCCTCATGCGCATATTCATATTCTTCCCCGCACCCATGAAACTGAAATAGTACCAAAACAGCTGTCTATAGAGAGTAAAAAAATGAAACACATTGCTCAACTCCTGCAATCCGGACTTATTTAATCAAATCTTTTTCTTCTTTTTTAAGAGAAGCCACATATGAAGAGGGAATTTTAAAGATAAACGGCGAATCTTTTTGGTAAAAATAATATATGATATCCTCCTTTGAAAGAGCATCTTTTCTATAGATTGTACTTTCTGTATTTTTTCCATTTTCTTTAACCGTTATATTTATTTCAACAGGAAGCGAAGTTAAGTCAATAGTTTCTTTTTTAAATATCTCATCTCCTTTGAGTGTCTTAAGATCATTGATAAGAAAATCAACCCGCTCCTTCACCGCCTGCTTTCCATTTACTTTCCACTCATTCTCTTTTTTCACTATATCTAATGTAGTACTCCCCCATGAAAAGTTCACTCGCTTGACTGCATCTTCTTTAAGAATTATATGTGTTGTTAGATCCTGCATGTCATGACGTGAGAAAAAGGTTGAAAAATCACTGTCAGTCCTATATACCAACATATCTTTATCTACTCTAAAATAACGGTGAGAAGCTCCTCCTGTATCACCCACATATATCACATGGCGATCAAATTCAATCCTCTTACCTCCGTCCACTCCAAAATCAGCATATTTCTTTTTGTTTTGAGACGCTATATCATCTTTTTTGAGAGTCGCTATCATATCAAGTATTTGATCAATACGTGCTACATCTGCCGGGAACTCTCCGATCATCCACTGATTATTTTTTTTCTCAACCATGATCTTGTTTTTGTCCTCAGTAAAAATAAGTGTGTTTATGGATTCTTTTTTCAAAAGAGGAAACGCTTCCATACGACGAGGAAATAAAAGAGATTTTTGTGTGATCAGAATAAAAACTATTATAAGAAAAAATAACGCGGTGAAAAGTTTGAGAAAACGCTTGGTTGTTTTATTCATAGTAGTTGACATTATACTAAAAATGCGAGACAATAAGTATACAGTATGGAAAAAGCAAAAACTGAAACACTTACAAACCCTCAAATTATATATACATGGAAAGTACCACTTCGTGCATATAAAAAACGAAGCTCCGGCGTGATTCGTTTTTATGTCGCACTTTCGCTTCTTCTCTCTCTTATCACACTTTTTTTTGGCGAGCCATTATTAATTTTTCCTATTGTCGCAATCACCTTTTTATTTTATACACTCACGACCACCCCTCCGCCAACAGCCACACATAAATTGACCAAATTTGGCATAGAGACAACCGGAATCACACTCCGATGGGATTTACTCTCTCATTTTTATTTTACTAAGAAATTTGATTATAATATACTGGTAGTTGTCAGCAGCGCCCCTTTTTTCTATCATCTTTATCTTGTGGTGAACGACGAAAAAACAAAAAAAGACCTTATTGGTTTGTTATCAGATTATCTCATCTATCAAGAGCATCCCCAAAAAACATTTTCAGATAATATGGCAGAATGGCTCACACGTCTGATGCCAGATACCTCAGCGACCTAAACCTCACGAAGCGAGACTAATCTTTCCTTGAATAAATGAGGCATAATTTCTTTTACTCCGAATTGTCTCCCCCATCGCATTACTCCCTCATCCGAAGATACTAAAAATGCATCTTGTTCTTTTGTCAACACAATAAGATCAAGATCAGCCACACTATCCAAGAAATTAAATCGCGTGGCTTGACGGTATTTTTCCCTCAGTATCTTAACGCTTTCTCCTATGGTTTTTTCAAAGGTAATTTTGTCAATGTTTGTTTTCCCTGCCATGACATGGCCCGCATGATTGACTGCTTCTTCCGCTATGCGCAAACCCCGATAGGAGCGTTCGCGGATCTCATCAACTAAGGTATAGAATACATCTGCATTGAATTGTAAGTCTAATCGTGCAGGAGATTTTATCGTGATGATTTTCAAGAAATCTTTCACAAAGTCTTCATTCTTGAAAAACCCTAACAATTCCTCAACGATACGAGGAGGCATGAAAAACTCTGCTTTTTTCTTCTGTTTTAATGACAGTGCAATTTCAGTAAAAGAACATACTACTTCACGCGCATTTTTACCAAAACCAGATTTGATCTCAAGATTGATAAAAAAATTCGTATCAATCACAAATTTTTCCATATGTTTTAAGAGTTTGTTTGTTTAATCTCTTTTAAATTTTTCTACCATACCTCTTTCATTGTCAGAATAATCAATTGGATTTATTGCTTTTCCATCTAAAAAACTTTCATCTTCAAATCCGACCGCAACCCAACGCCACTGTTTTTTTCCATTGATAACACACTCAACTGATTGTAGGTGAACTCCAGTTGAAAAAATGGTTGTTTGATTTTTTGCCTTCATAATTTTACTTTTGAAAATCATGTTATCTGTTCTTGTAAAAATTGCTTTATTCTTTGTACCGCCAAATCACAATATTTTTTATCTGTATCGTAAACAACATATTTTCTGTTGGTCTTTAGTGCCGCAATACAAGTAGTTCCAGCACCCATGAAAGGATCAATTACGATATCTCCTTCAAATGTATAAAGTTGAATCGTACGATATGGTAACTCAACTGGAAAAGGAGCAGGATGCCCTATTTTACGTGCTCGTTCTGCTGAAAACTTCCAGACGCTTTTTGTATATTCTAAAAACTCCTCTTTTGAGATAGTACTTTTTCTGTTGTGTGGGTTTAAACGAGTAAAGGTATCTTTACAAAAAACAAGAATGTATTCGTGGATATCTCGTAATACCGGGTTGTTTGCTTTCATATAAGTTCCCCAAGCTGTTGAAGAACTCGCACTACTTCCTTTATCCCAAATTAGTTCGCCCCTCATCAAAAAACCAATATTATGCATGTCTTCTATAATATAACTATGAAGTGGTAAATAAGGCTTTCTGCCTAAATTTGCTATATTTATACAAGCTCTACCGCCCGGGACTAATACTCTATATGTCTCTTTAAACACTCGTTTTAATAACTCTCTATATTCTTTAAGGGATAAATTTTCATCGTACATTTTTCCAACATTATATGGCGGTGAAGTAACCATCAAGTGAACACTATTATCTGGTAATTCAGCCATCTCCTCACTGCTTTTGTAAAAAACTTTATTTATATTTTGTGGTTCAATTGGATTTTCAACATATTCAACCTCTTTTTTATTATTTAGTCCCTCATAAAGCTTGCTCTTATAAAATTTTGACGAGTCATGGTTAATTCGACCAGGTGAACCAAAGGCACTAGTTTGTGTTCCGTTCTTTCTTTTATTGTAAAAATCTTGTGTTCTCATAAAT
>CAYJVA010000002.1:5047-24102 GCA_964373465.1 uncultured Gammaproteobacteria bacterium | reverse complement strand
ATATCTATTCCCGCTATTTTTAGTCTTTTTTTCACCATGCTTCGCGCGCAAGCCAAGACATATGTTCTTCAAGAAGTGAAACGAAATGGAGATAATGCCATTAATATCATGGAAACGCTGATAAGACAAAGAGCAATAGGGATTTACAGCGATCAAGGTCTGACACCGGGAAATGAAGTATGTTTGACAGCTAATACTTCAGCTAATAATCCACTTTATTTTAAAGATAAAGACGGGGCGGTTTTCTATTTTATGAGTGAAAATTCGCCGAAACAAATTGCGTCTCGTACTGCATCTTTAGCCTATTATTTAACAAATCAAAAGGCTTCAGTTGAGAATTCTTTCTCTATGGCTTGCTATAGAAAAAATACATTTAGTCCTCCTATTGTGCGAATAGATTTTGATATTACTTCTTATTCTCCAACATCGACACGTCAAGAAGAAAATGCAAAAATACACTACACTACGCAGGTGAAATTGCGCAACTAATCCTTGACTTTTTCCATTCAGTATTTCATACTCATACATATATGGCAGATACTGCATTTGGTATGAGCATAGGAGAGAGATATATCGCTGTTTCGGATATTGTCCAACAAGGATCTCAGTATAAGTTTAATACGTTTGGGTTTGATGAAAGCCCAGCGCATTTTTTTCGCTCTGATGCTAGCAAAGATAGCGATATAACAGCAAATTTAATTCAAAAATTAGTCCAAGATGCTGGGATACGCAAGAAAGCCGTGAATATAGTGATTCCAGATACCTATAGCTATTCTCAAATTATTGAGATGCCTATATTGACTGAAAAAGAATTGCTATCGGCGATTAAATATCAAGCAGATCAATTCATACCTCTTCCCATTGACCAAGTGAACATTGATATTGAAGTACTATACGAGAACAATAAAGACAAAAAAGTCTCATTACTTCTTGTTGCGTCCCCTCTGAATATTTTAGACAAAATTATTAGTGTTGTTGAGTCATCAGGACTTGCGCCAAATACCATCGAAAATGAAGCAAGTCCTTTTTTTCGCATTATAAGTAATATCAATGACAATTATAAAAACCAACATACTGAATTTCCTCTTATTCTTTTTATTAATATGGGTATTTCATCAACTTCCCTCTATCTCTATCAGCGTCAACTCAACATTGTCCTTCAAATACATAATTTTTCACTTGGGTTTAATATCTTTTTAAAAGATATTCAAGCGAATTTAAATAGTTCAGACGATGACACTAAAAAATTATTAGAGACTATAGGTTTTTCCGATCAACAAAACTCATATAACATTGGAACGATTTTATCTTCTCCTCTTTCTATGATAGTAAAAGAACTTGAACGATTTATAGTGAGCGCAAAGACTCGATTCAACACACCGATTGCAAACGCATGTCTGCTGGGTGAAGGATCAGGTATTTTTTTATTAGATAAAAAACTTTCTTCATCTATTGGAATATCAGTCACTCGCTTTGATATGAGACCTTATTGCGTACAAAATAATGTATTTGATTTTTTCAAAAACTCAATTAACCTATTTATTCCCACAATTGGGGCAAGTATACGATCGTGAAAAAGTCAATAAACTTACTTATTCGTCGCAAAACATACGAGTATAAGGAAAAGATATTTATTCGTATACGTATAGCAATTATAGTCATTGGCATATTGTGTGTGTCTAGTTTAGTTTTTGTTTTTTTCATAAAAACAGCACAAACTATTCAAAAGCAAAGACTTTTATCAAAAAAAGAATCATATTTAGCTGAGCTTTTGACCAAAAAAGATATAGAAAAAAAGGTGAGTTTTTTTGATAAAAAAAGTACTGAATTAGTCAATATAATAGATAAAGATGTGCATTTTTTAGAATATTATCATTTTTTACAATCTGCGCTTCTTCTCTTAACTCCATCAGTTGAATTGAGCAAGATTCAATTTGACAAGAGCAGAAAAGTAAGTTTTTCTTTGCTTTTTACTCGGTATGACGATTTCTATCAGATAATACAAAATTTTGAAAAAGATCAATTCTTAAGTAATTTTGAATCTTTTAATCTCAGTTCATTTACTGTCGCTTCTGAAAAAGCAAACGAACCATTTGAAATAGTGCTTAATGGCACTTTAAAAAACATAAGAGATGAAAAAAATAATTAATAAGTATACTATTCGTCTCATTAAGGAAAACATTATTTATTTAATGAGTGGCATTGTATTTATTTTGCTTCTGGCTTTTGTTCTGCCTGGTCAAATCACTGATTACCAAGCTCTCAGAAAGACAAATCAAAAACTTGTTGGAGAGATTTCACAACTTGAACGAAAAAAAGCAATAATAGCTTCCTTTGATTCAGACGAAATAGATGGGCTTGTTAAGACATTGAATACTCTATTGCCTCAGTCCGAAGACTATTTTTCTATTTTTTATGCTCTTGATGCCATTTCTCAACAAACAAACTTTTTGATTAATGGTCTCACTATTTCGTTTGATAGCGGCTCTCCAGAGGAGTTGACTGTTGATGTTGAGACTCTTGGCACTTCAGAAACATTTGTTGCATTCCTTGAAGATTATATCTATAAAAGCGGACGATTAATCACTATGGATAGCATTGAATACGATCCTACCCTTCCGTCAACTTCTCTTTCATTGCATTTTTATTCAAAGAAAATAGAGGTAAGTGAGGTAAAAAATACCCCAACTATTGATAATAAACGTTTTGAATTGATACGACAAATAAACGCGGATTTAACCGATCTTTTTCCTTTGTCAGATGGAGTGCCTACGACAGAGTACTCTCCCAAAAAAAATCCATTTGCAACGTATTAGGGATTGAGATGAATAATAATTTTTTTATGAGCACTATCTTGTTGGGTTGTGGTACGAGTCCAGAGATAGGTAAGATGTCGTATTGCATTGATTGTTTTTCCTTTTTTTCCAATTATTCGTCCGCAGTCTGACTCATCGGCCTGTACTGAAAGAATGATGGCATAGTCGTCTTGAGAAAGTGTGATCACAAGAGATTCGGGATGTGCCACAATTTTTTTTAATACAGAGCTTAAAAATGATTCCATGTTTCAAAATAAAAAATAAAATATAAAATACAAAAAATCCAAAAGTTAGCAATTAATTGAAAGTTAAGAGCTAAAATGCTTGGTTAATTTGAGCATTCCCTCTGAGAGTTGTGCTCCTTTTTTAATCCATGTATTCAATTTGTCTTGATTGATGGTTAAAACATGCGGATTAGGCACTGGATCATAGAATCCTATCTTTTCTATATACTTTCCATCTCGCTTTTTTTTTCTTTCCATAACTACGATGCGGTATTTAGGATCATTTCGTTTGCCGATTCTCGTCAGTTTTATTTTGAGAGCCATATACACAAATTAAAAGTCAAAAGTGCAAAGTTAAAAGTACTTTTTATTTTTAATTTTTGACTTTTAATTCCCATTCTATCATATCCCTATTTTTTGCAAAGCGTCAATCGCGGCTTTTTCTTCTGCTTTTTTTATAGATTTGCCTTCACCCTCTCCGAGTGGTTTGGAATCAATAAGCACAACAACACGATAGTGCTTCTTATGTTCAGGCCCAGTACGGTTAAGTACCCTATATTTAGGAAGCTTTTTATATTTATTTTGCCAATATTCTTGTAATCTGTTTTTGGGAGAGAGATAGAGTTGATGTTTGATAATGTAGTCAAGATGCGTGGTAAAGAGAAAATGTATGACAAAACGATTAGTTACTTCAAATCCCTGATCAAGGAAAATACTCGCGATAAGAGCTTCAAAACAATCTGCAAGTATTGACTTATTATCCTTTCCTTTATTTTTTTCTTCTCCTTTAGAGAGATATAAATAGAGATTTAACTCAATCTTTTTAGCCGCCTGATACAAGCTTTCAGTTTTGACTATTGACGATTTAATATCAGTATATACTCCTTCATGAAGAGAGGGATATGTGCTATATAAATACATTGAAGTTATGAGTGAGAGTACGCTGTCGCCCAAAAACTCTAATTTTTCATTAGAAGAAAGAATACTTTTTTTATTTTCATTCAAATATGAGCGATGAATAAAGGCGTTTCTCAAAAGACTCTTATTGTGAAAGTGAATATGAATAGTTTGTTCAAGTTGAGTAAGGTCTCTCATACATTTATTTTTGTATATATTTTTCCGAGTACTGCGTTGACAAACCCCGGTGATTTTTCTCCCGCAAGTTCCTTTGCGAGATTAATTGCTTCGTTTATGATTACTTTAGCTGGTTCTTTTCTTTCAATCACCAATTCGTATACGGCAAGTCTTAAGATTGAGAGGTCAACTTTTGCGATATTTTCAATTGAATACTTTTGAGCTGCTTTTTGTATATATCTATCAAGTTCGTGGACTGAGGATAAAATGTGTGTTGTTTTTGTTGCGGCGACTGTATTTTGATTGACTAAAGTTGAGTATAATTCCTGTACTATTTTCATCCTACGTGTATGGCGGGTATCCATGATGTGATGATAGTTTATATACTATTTTTTGCAATGCGCACATTGTCTATGAGATCGCTTTGGCATTTTACAATGAATGCATATTACCAATTGAGGCATTGGCGCGTGTCGCGCTGCAGTGCGTGTGCCTTTTCTCATGGTTGAATGTTTGCGTTTTGGTAAGGGAGCCATAGTAAATTAAAAATTAAAAGTTAAAAGTATTTTTATTAATCCCGACTGATATGTGATATTGTATACTGTGCGAGTCTTTTTTGCAATACAGGAAAATCACCCTTTATATATACAGGGAGAAAATCAGACATGGCTTTTTTAGCTTCCTCTATAAGAGGAAAATCAGTCAAGTCAGCTATTTTGAGTTGTGATGCGCCATGTTGTTTTTTACCATAGAGTTCTCCTGCTCCACGGAGTTTAAGATCGTATTCTGCAAGCTCAAATCCATTATGGGTTGTGGCAAAAATTTTGAGGCGTTTTTCAATTATTGGATTATTTTTTTCAGTAAATAAAAAACAATATGATTGTTTGTCTCCTCTGCCGACTCTTCCTCGCAATTGGTGTAATTGGGCAAGACCAAATCGTTCTGATGCCTCAATGATGATTATAGTTGCATTTGGTATATCAATTCCTACTTCAACCACTGGAGTTGATATAAGAATATCTATTTTTTTGTGTGAAAAATCATGCATTATGGTATTTTTTTCATGTGATTTCATTCGTCCATGAAGCATTCCGACGCGACATTCCATAAAGTAAGTTTTTTGTAACTTTATAAATTCATTCTTTGCCGCCTTCACACTTTTTAATGTTTCTTTATCTGATTCATCAATGAGAGGACATACTATAAATGCTTGGATGCCAGATGTCTGTATTTGTTTTTTAATCCATGCATATGCGTTTTCACGTTTGTGATTTGCGACGAGATAAGTCTTGGTTTTCATTCGTCCTGCAGGCATTTCGTCAATTGCCGATACGTCAAGTTCTCCGTAGAGAGCTAGCATGATTGTGCGTGGGATTGGAGTTGCAGTCATGGTCAAAAGATGTGGGTTGATACCCTTTTCCTTAAGCTGAGCTCGCTGCGCTACGCCGAATTTATGTTGTTCATCAACAATGACGAGTCCAACGGATGAAAAAAGAGATTTGGCGGCAAAAAGAGCATGGGTGCCGATGATAATATCTTTTGTATCAATCTCGTGCTTTTTCGGCTTGGAGGACCCTGTATACAGTGCGATCGAAGGTCTATGATTGAGGGCGCTGTGTGTAAATAGCGTCAGTAAAGTCTTATAATGTTGTTGAGCCAGAATCTCGGTTGGCGCAAGAATCAAGGTTTTCATTGCATTGCGATGTACAAACAATGCGCCTGCCGCCGCAACCACTGTTTTTCCAGATCCTACTTCCCCCTGTAAAAGACGGTTCATTGGCTTTTTTTGAATAAGATCTTTTGTCATTTCGTCAATCGCGCGCTCTTGTGCATGAGTGAGAGTAAACGGAAGAGTGTTGATAAATTCGTTATACATTGATTGATTAATATGGAGTTGTACATTTATTTTTTTCTTTGTCCATTCATTTTTCACCATTTGAGAAGCAAGTTGAATGATGCTTAATTCATCAAACGCAAGACGGTGCTGGGCCTCCTTCTTTTTCTTTAAAGAAGAAGGAAAATGAATGTGTAGATATGCATCTTTCTCACTGATGAGATGATGACTGGAGATCAACACAGAAGGAAAAATCTCATCTGGAGTGTAGTGAGTAAGCACATGCCACATTTTCTCTCGAAGAGTGCGAGATGATAATCCGCGTATCTCAGGATAGATAGGGATCAATCTTCCGGTATGAATTGTATTATCTTCAGGTGAAGTGAGTATCTCATATTGTTCAACTTGCATGACTAAAGACTGAGCAAATATACCAATAGTTCCAGCTACTGATATAGTTTGATGCGGATGGATAGTTCTGGTGATAAATGGTTGATTGAACCAGATAAGAGTAATTTGACGTGCGCCGTCTGTGAGTGATATTTTCTGTATATTTTTTCCTCTTTTTGTGTATTCATTATGTACTGCAGTTACTTGACCTTTAAGTGTGATTTTTTCAGTTGGCTGTACCTGTCCAATCGTTGATATCTGTGAATAGTTCTCATATCTAAATGGAAAATAATTCAATAGGTCTTCGTAGGTATGAATGCCCAAGGTATTCAACCGTTTAATTGTTATACTACTGGTTGCTGGCAAGTGCTGAATTGGTATTTCTCCTTTCATATTAACTCAATAAAAATGGTGCAAAAGACATGATGATAAAAAGGAGAGAAGAAATAATAATAACAATTTTCCATATCTGTTCTTTTTTAAATAGTTTTTTTATTTTCATAAGGTATACCGCTTTCAGCGGTATAACCCTTCGTCCCGCATACGACGGGATCCCCGCATAGGGTCGTTTGCGACCCGCTTTGCGGTGATACGTTTAAATTGCTATGCAATTTCAACTACGATGGGTATATAATCATTATATACTCATATGTCACAATTGACAAGAAGAGCACAACTTAAAAAAAAATACTTGAGACAAAAAGTACTTATATATATATTATTAGGCGCTACCATAGGAATTCTTTCTCTTTTTATTCTTTTTTTTATTCTTTTTGCATGGTTTTCCAGAGATCTTCCCTCGCCCGGTAAAGTACAGCGTCGGAGTGGATTTTCTACCACCTTTTCCGATCGCGACGATAAGGTAATATATGAATTATATAAAGATCAAAAGAGAATTCCAGTTGACATCAATGAAATATCAGAATATGCAAAAAAGGCAACGGTCGCGATAGAGGATAAAAATTTTTACACTCATAGCGGTTTTTCTTCAAGAGGAATGATCCGCGCTCTTTTTGCGATTTTCTTAAAAGGGCGACTTGAGGGGGGTTCAACGCTTACACAACAATTGGTGAAAAATGTTCTTTTAACTCCTGAGCGAAATATCACTCGTAAAATAAAAGAATTTATATTAGCAACAGAGATTGAGCGTAAATACAGTAAAGATCAGATTCTGAGTATGTATTTAAATGAAGCGCCATATGGTGGTACTTTTTGGGGTATTGGGACTGCTGCACAAGGATATTTTGGCAAGTCAGCAAAAGACTTAAATCTTGTTGAATCTGCGATTATCGCAGGTCTTCCTCAACGTCCAAGTTATTACTCTCCATTTATTGGAAAAACTGACGCGTACCGCGCGCGAACTAAAAATGTGCTTCGTCGTATGAGAGAAGATGGTGTCATAGATAAAAAAACTGAAAGTCAAGCTCTTGAGGATCTTGCACGCATTACATTTACCTCTCCTCATTTATCCATACGAGCTCCTCATTTTGTTTTTTATGTGCGAGATGAATTAACACAACTTTTTGGAGATAAAATAATTGATCAGGGTACCTCAATAAAAACCACACTTTCTTTGGATATACAAGAATCAGTTGAAAAAATAGTTAGAGAGGAGATTGAAAAAATTAAAAAGCTTAATGCTACCAATGCTTCAGTGGTAGTGCTTGATACTCAAACAAATGAAATTCTTGCGATGGTTGGATCGTATGATTACACTGATGAGAAGTACGGTAAGTATAATACCTCAACTGCTGAAAGACAACCAGGATCTTCAATAAAACCAATTACCTATGCTCTTGCTTTTGAGAAAGGATATACTCCTTCAACCGTCATCATGGATGTCAAGACATTATTTCCCAGTCAAGGAGGAAAAGATTATATTCCAGAAAATTATGATGGAAAATTCAGAGGACCAGTACAACTTCGCTTTGCGCTTGGTAATTCAATTAATATACCCGCTGTTAAGCTCTTGGCAATGGTGGGTGTTCATGATTTTTTGCAAAAAGCTTATGATATGGGTCTTGATACTCTTGAGCCAACAACAGTTAATCTGAAGCGATTTGGTCTGGCCGTGACATTAGGAGGTGGTGAGGTGCGCCTTCTTGATTTGACTTCCGCATACTCTATTTTTGCGCGTGGCGGAGTAAGAAAAGAATACTCAGCTATTAAGGAATTAAAGGATTATACAGGAAAGACAATCAATCTTCCCAAAAATCCTTCAGAGAGCCGAGTTTTTTCAGAGGGTGTTTCGTTTCTTATTTCTCATATTTTATCTGATAATAACGCGCGAGTTGATGAATTTGGCCCCAATAGTTATCTCAATATTGCGGGTAAAACAGTCGCAGTCAAGACAGGAACAACCAATGATAAACGAGATAACTGGACAATCGGATATACCAAAGGAGTTACTGTAGGAGTATGGGTTGGTAACAACGATAATAGTCCGATGAATTCAAAAATCGCGTCTGGATTGACTGGCGCGTCACCGATCTGGCATAAAGTGATGAGGGAATTATTGAAAAAATACCCTGATGGTATAGTAAGTAAACCTGATACTGTTGAAGCTATTGAGATTGATGCATCGCTTGGCGGATTACCCTTTGGTTCTTATCCCAAACGGAGCGAATATTTTATCACTGGTACTGAACCACAAGATATCGCGTCTTTTTATAAAAAACTTAAAATATCTAAAAATAACGGTAAGCTCGCAAATGAATTGGAAATAAGATTGGGTGAATATGATGAGAAAGATTTTGTTGTATTTACTGAAAAAGATCCGATATCAATCGATGGAGTGAACAGATGGCAGGAAGGAATAAATGAATGGATAGCAGGGCAAAGCGATATTCGCTATAAAGCGCCCTCTGATATCTCCGATTCAAAATCTGAAGACGTTGTGATTCGTATCAGTGGTCCTGAGGATAAATCAACGCTTACTACGAATACTGTCACATTGAAGGCAAAAATTACCAGTATTGGTTCAGTGCGGAAAACAGAAGTTTTTGTGAATGGAAAAAATATCTCAACCTATACTGACGACAGACGTTCCATTGAAGAACCTTTGCAACTGACTGATGGCGTGTATGAGATCAGAGTACGAGCAGAAAATGATAAGGGTAAATCCGCCGAGTCAAAAATCACCATTGGCATAAATAAACCATGGGATGCTCTTACTCTTTCTCCCACCCCTACTCCTTAAGAAGAGTCAAAACGATTTTTATTTTATAGATATTTGTTTTGTATAATTTTGTAAAAGTGTACTGTACATGAGTGCATCTTCTGCATTAAGATCGGTGCTGATATGGGTCAAAAGATTGTTTATATACAAAGCTACTTTTTTCTTTTTTACTTCATTTTTTCTTCGCAAAGCTTCATCAAGGAATCGTTGTGCCATAACGATTGATCCTCTGTGTAAGCCAAGCGCCACTCTTTTTAAGTCGCTTGCCAATGATTCCAAAATCAGTTTATTTTCCATATCACAAACCTCACGGACTTTTTTTATCTCTCCCTTTGTGTAGGGAGTGATTTTTGTAATAATCATATAATAATTATTTATAATACAATACCGGTATTTTTTAGGTTATTTAAATAGAGAATAGAATTACTTTTCCTTAAGGCGCTGATGGATTCTTTGCAATTCTTTTTTTGCCTCTTCAAGAGTGATATTTCGCTCACGTGATGAGAAAGAAAAACCAAGCGTCAATTTATTTTTATATATACCAACTATTTTTATAGTACGATGAATCGATTCATCGAGAGGGGTGACTGCTTTTATATTATGGAGAATCTCCTGAGCATATATATTTTGATTAATTTCAATAGTGAGATCAAGCGTGATGACTGCATAGGGATTGATGGGTTGATATGAAGTAAAGTGGTGAGCAGATTCAATCATTTTTTCAAAATCAAATTCTGCGATATAGACTGGCTTTTTGATTTTGTGTGCATTTTGAAACAATGGGTTTAATTTGCCAATCCATCCAATCTCGCCGATAGATGCTTGAATTTTTGTTGAGAGAAAAGGAATAGATGAATTGGGAGTAAAAACTATGTTGTTGATGTTTAATGTTTCCAATAAAGATTCAATGATTCCCTTTAAATCGAAAAAATCACTATTTACCGCAAGAGTTAACACTGATTTTTCGTGAGGTAATCCTTGTGGTTTTTTATGATATACATGAGCTAATTCAAAAAACAGACACTCATCTGCACATGCTTCATTTTCATGGATATTCTTAAGAAGCGAGGGTACAAGAGAAATGCGCATATATTCTATGTCGGACGAGATTGTATTTTTTATTTTCAGATGTTTTTCTTTATCTAAGTTAAGGAGGGAGATTTGCTTTTCTGAAATCATTGAGTAGTTGTACATCTCATGCATGCCCCAGAGAGCGAGTATATTTTTTACTTTATTCTCATAAGAAATTACCTTTTCTTTCTTTTTGTCAGCAAGAGGAAGGTCTGTCTGGGGTATATGCGATGGAAAATTAAAATAACCATATATACGTGCGATCTCCTCTATGATATCTTCTTTTATGGTAACGTCGTTTTTTCTATACGAAGGAATAGTGATGGTATAGATTGTGTCAGATGTTTTTTCTTTTTTACTGACAGAAAAGCCGAGGTTTTCTAGTATTGAACATATTTCTTTTTTCTCAAGAGCGATACCTAAGCTTTTTTGTATATCCCGCGAAGTTATATCAATTATTTTTGTTTTATACGGCTGAAGATACATATCATATATTTTTCCTGCAGGTTGTGCTTGAGCGTGTTGCATAAGTAACTTAGTGCCATAAGTGAGTGTGGGATATACTCTTTCCTCATCTAATCCCTTTTCAAAATACGTTGCCGCTGTCGTACGTATTGCAAGTCGCATCGACGTTTTTCTTATTTTTTCCTTATTATAGGTTTGGACGAATAAAATTACGTTTTTTGTTTTTTCTGTAATTGATGAGTTCAATCCTCCCATAATACCGCACAGATCAATGAGTCTTCCTGCTCCGTCTTCAATCACGATATCTCCCTCTTCAAGCGTATTGTTTTTGCCGTCAAGAGTAGTGATATGTTCACCCTTTACACTTTCTCGCACTATCATAGTATGATCTCTGATGGCATCATAATCAAACATATGTACTGGTTGGCCAAAAGCAATCATAAGATAATTGGATATATCCACCACATTATTGATAGATTTTATGTCAACCAGAGTGAGTCTTTGTCGTATATAATCGGGTGATTTTTTAATTGATATATCTGAGAATACCAATGCGGTAAAGCGTGAGCATAGTTGTGGATTGTTTTTTATATCTAAAGTATATTTATGATTGCTTGATGGGAGATTCTGAATGTCCTCTTTGCTTTGAGAAGGATTATATTTAAAGTGTGCCTTTTTTCCAAATCGTGGCAGTATGGCGCTACATTCTTGTGCTATGCCAATGACTGACGCGCTATCTATCCTATTTGAGGTAATCTCTATATCTAATACATAATCATCATCTTTTTTTTCTACTTTTTCCACTGATGGCCCACAAAGCGATAGATATTGTTGTATCTCATAAGGTTCCGCGTCTGTGTCAAGATATTCTAAAAGCCAGTTATAGGTGATTTTGATATTCATGTCAAAAAATTAAAAATTAAAAGTCAAAAGTTAAAAGTTATATGAAAAAATATTCATTAATTCTATAATGTTATAGTTAAAATTGTTGTAAAAAACGAATGTCTCCATTATATAAAATACGTATGTCGTCAAGTTTTAATCCTTGTTTCATCATAAAATTACGCTCAACTCCAAAACCAAATGCCCATCCTGTATAGACTGTTGGATCAATTCCACCGTATTTTAGTACGTTGGAGTGTACCATGCCAGCCCCTCCGAGCTCAAGCCATCCAGATTTACAGACACGACAAAGCACATCTTTTCGTTTTCCTGATCCGCCACAAATATCACACGAGATGTCAAGTTCAAAAGATGGTTCGGTAAATTGAAAATGAAACGGTCTGAAACGTACCTTTCTTTTACTGTCAAAGAATTCTTTCACAAAGTATTCAATGGTGCCTTTCAGATGGGTTAAATTAACCCCCTCATCTATACAAAGTCCCTCAAATTGGTGAAACATAGGAGTATGAGTGAGATCCCAATTTCGACGATAACATTTTGCGACATTAATCATTTTTATCGGTGGCTTTTTCACTCTTATCATTTCTCTGACTTGTCCTGAAGACGTATGAGGGGTTAATACCATTTTTCCATATTTTTTATCTGTGTTTCCCTCAATAAAAAAAGTCTCAAAATCATCGCGAGCTGGATGATTTTTTGGCATATTGAGCGCTTCAAATGCAAAATATTCCCATTCTATCTCTGGATATTGTACACGGCTAAAACCCAATCGCTCAAATATGTGGCTAATCTCATCTATTGTGGTCGTGGTTAGATGAAGACTTCCTTTTTTTCTTTTTTTTCCAGGAAGGGTAATATCAATCCATGTATCCTTATTTTGATCAAGTAGTTTTTGTTCATGGAGTCTTATTTCTACTTCTATTTGTATTTTTAATTCATTTATTTCTTTTCCTACTCTTTTTTTTTCTTCATCAGTCTTATTTTTTATCTTCGAAAGAAGAGCGTTTATTTTTCCCTTTCTTCCGAGATAGAATATATGCAACTTCTTAAGAGATTCAAGATCAGCACATTTATAGAGTGTATCTAAGAATATTTTTTTTTCACGACTGAGATGTGGATTCATTTTACTTTTTCTACTATATACTTGAATACATGCGGGTGTTCAACCGCTATTTTCGCTAATATCTTTCTGTCAAGGTCAATTTTTTTGGATTTAAGACCTGCAATAAAAGTACTATATGTGAGACCAAGAGGTCGTACTGCCGCATTCATTCGTATAATCCAAAGCTTTCTGAAATCAGCTTTTCTTTTTTTTCGACCTTGGTATGCATATTCACCAGCATGAAGCACTGCTTCAGTTGCTTTTTTTACCTGCTTATGGCGAGTCATACGGTAGCCTTTTGCTCGCGCCAACAATTTTTTGTGCCGTCTTCGTGTGGTCATTCCTCCTTTGACTCTTACCATATAATATAAATTAAAAATTTAAAATTAAAAGTTAAAAGTTACTTTATTATGAAAATAAAAAAACTATCTGCCTAACATTTTGAGTATTTTCTTTTTATGCATTCCTTGCATTTGTTTTATTTGCTTGAGATGACGTAATTGTTTTTTACTTTTTTTACTTTTGAGGTGTCTTGCGCCATTGGAACGATGAAATACTTTTTTATTTTTAGTAACTTTGAATCGTTTCAATGCTGATTTTCTTGTTTTGTGTTTGCTCATATTTATTTTAAACTGATTTTTTTTTGCCAATGACTGCGATGATCACTCTTCCCTGTATTTTGGGCTCATGTGATAGAGTGACTTCGCCAACAGAGTTGATATACTGATGTATCAGATCAAACGCCATTGGCTTTTTCCCCATTTCTCTTCCTTTTAGTAAAAGGCCAATGCGTACTTGATGACCATCTTCTATAAATTCACGTGCTTTTTTAACTAATCGATCAAGATCTCCTTTTCCGATAAAAAGAGATAATTTAATATCCTTAATGCCGGATTTTTTACTTCCCTTTTTTGCTTCTTGCTGTTTTTTGTTTTCTTGATATAAAAATTTATTAAACTCTATGAGTTTCACAACAGGTGGTTCTGCCTGATTGGTGATAAGTACTAAATCTAATTGTTTTTCTTGAGCGATATTAAACGCTTCCTGACGAGATACGATAGCTATTTGTTTGCCCTTATCGTCTATTAATCTCATTGAAGATGCCTGTATGCGATCGTTGATAACATAACGATTGTACTTATCCGCATAGTGAGTGCGGTAATTTCGTGAACGATTGTGCGACGGGCTTCTTCTATAATTTTTTATCAATGTGTTCTTTTAAGCTTTCCAAAAACTCATAAAGCGTTATCATTCCTTTGTTCTCCCCTTCTCTTGTCCTGACTGAAATCATTTTGTCATGTGGACTTTTCATTTTTGATTTTTGACTTTGTACTTCTCTTTCTCCTATTATAATCATAAAGGGAGTTTTTTGCAAGGTCTCATCTCGTATCTTTGCTCCAAGGGTTTTATTGTCTGAATTAAGAGAGGCACGTATACCATGTTCTATAAGCTGAGTATATATATTATACGCATAATTATGAAACTTATCAGAGACTGGAAGTATTGCGACTTGTACAGGAGAAAGCCAGAGAGGAAAGGCTCCCGAGATGTGTTCAATATATATTGATAAAAATCTCTCAAGCGATCCCATAAGCGCAAAGTGGATCATGACTGGAGTATGTTCTTTTCCATCGGCATCAACATAAGTGAGGCCAAAACGTTTTGGTTGTACGAAATCAAGTTGGGGAGTAGCAAGTTGCCAACTTCGGCCTAGCGCGTCCTCAACCATAAAGTCAATTTTAGGTCCATAAAATGCCGCCTCTCCTTCTGCTATAAAATAATCAAGCTTATTCTGTTTTGCAATATCAAGTAGTATATTTTGAGCTTTTTTCCATACTGTTTCATCACCTAAATACTGTTTTTTGTTTGTTTCATCGCGAAAAGAAAGGCGTGCTTTATAATTCATTTTAAGCGAATCATAAAATGTGTGTACAATGTTGACGAGCATAGAATATATCACGCTGATTTGATCAGCAGTACAAAAAATATGACTGTCATCTTGTGTGATTGATCTGGTACGCGATAGCCCGATCATCTCTCCAGCTTTTTCGTCGCGATACACAGTGGTGGTCTCAAGATATTTAATAGGAAGGTCTTTATAACTTCGAGGTTTTGATGCATATATTTGTTGGTGATGTGGGCAATTCATTGGTTTCATTACTAATTGTTCGTGTGTCTCTTGACTTTTGACAAGAAAGAGTTCTTTTCCAAATTTGTCCCAATGACCTGAAGTTTTATACAAATCAGATTTAGTAATATGTGGGATCCATACTTTTTGAAATCCCTCATCAACTCGTAATTTTTGTGAAAAATCATTTAAAAGATCCTTACCTATTGTTCCTTTGGGTGTTAAAAGTGGTAATCCTTTGCCGACTAAATCTGAAAATATAAAAAGATCTAATTCTTTTCCTAACTTCCTGTGGTCTCGTTTTTTTGCTTCTTCAATCTGCCAGAGATGGTCGTCTAATTTTTTTTTAGTCGGAAAGCATGTGCCATAAATTCGTGTGAGCATTTTATTTTTTTCATTTCCCCGCCAATATGCTCCGGCTATAGAGAGAAGTTTGAAATAGGTAAGCTCTTTTTTTGGATTTTCAATATGACCTCCGCGACAAAGATCTTGGTAATGTCCCGATTGATAGAGAGTGAGTGTTTTTCCTTCTTTTACAAATTCATTAATCAGTTCTTGTTTGTATGGATTATTTTCAAATTCTTTATGTGCTTGTTTTATTGAGACGGTTTTTCGGGAAAAAGAATCCCAAGATTTGACAACAGTATGCATTTTATTTTCAATTATTAACAAGTCTTTTTCAGAAATAGGGGTTACAAAATCAAAATCATAATAAAATCCGTTTTCAATCGTAGGACCGATCGCTTGTTTAGTATCAGGGAAAAGTTCAAGCACTGATGCGGCCAAAAGATGTGCACATGAATGGCGAAGGTGATTTAGATATTCCTTTTTATTGTGCATATGAGTTTTCTTTCAAAAATTCCTATCCACCCAAAAGGTGGGGACATTTTTTTTAATCATTAGTGACCGCTGATGGACTTGAACCATCGACCTTTGCAATGTCAATGCAACGCTCTAGCCAACTGAGCTAAGCGGTCTCATGGTAACAATTATTGTATCAGAGAGTGTGATAAATTAGTGAAGGATTTTTGATGTCTATCTATCCACACACTCGGGGTGTGCAAGTAATATTTTATTCCATGATTTGATTGCAAAATTAAGCGATTCTATAACAGATTCTTTTGTGAGAGGGATTCTTTTTTTTGGATCATCAGTTCTTATATTGCCCATAAATAATACCATTGCATCAAGTTCTTCTTTTTCAGCAACAGTAAACATTTGTTTTTCTCTATCTCTATAGAAATCAATTCTCCAGCAATTCTGTTCACCATTTTGGGGATAGGAGTCTTTGGTTGCCCTGTCTCTCCATTTTATTTCAGGGTGTAATTTTTGCAACTCTATAAAATTCTTTTTGTTTTCATATGCTAAATGAAGATATAATGAGTGAATATATACCCATCCATAGCCTCCTTCTGTAAGTTGGTCATTGTAATGACATCTTAATTCAAGACCTGTTGATTGTTCATCGTCTGGAAAAGGAGATTTTTTAAGTTCTGATCTCCAATGTAAACTCTTATCTAAGGTATAATCATTTGATAATGATTTTCTAAATAGTTCAAAATGATTATCACCCATAAATTTTTCTACTACACTGAATAATTGAATTCTATTGAGAGGATATTTTAGTTGTTCAAGAGATTCTTTGTTCATTTATTTTAATTGAAATTTATAAAATTACTGCACTGCTCTCGCTGTTGATAATTCTTGAGATAGGGAATATTGAGTGCCTTTTTGTTTGGAGCGTACTGCAAATGCTGATCCTCTTTTTTTCTTTTTTGATTGCATGGCGGAAAGCCATGTTTTTGCCTCTCCTACTTTGGATTGCATAAGCTGTATAAAAGACAACAGTTTTTCCAGGAAATGTACGTGATAAATGCCACCTTTTTGTGGCGCTATTTCTAAGGTTTGTTTTTCTGCTTGCAGTATCTGATGATCAAGAGATTTTTGCGTTTGCTTCAATTGTTTCATTGCTCGTCTGACTTCGTCTGACAACTGTTCTATTTGCTTGGGTATTTCATAATTTTCAGAATAAGTCTCACGCGCAAATATAGTAAATTCTTTGCGTTGTGGAAGAGGATGCTTTTTTTCTTCGCGTGCCATAGAAGTAGGTCTTTTTTCCTGCGGTGTTCCTTTTGATTGAGATCCGAATAATTGATCAAAAAACTTCGGATCAAAATCATCTTCATACGTTTTCTCAAGCGGGTTTTTCTTGCGCGAGCTTGACTGTTTTTTGCTCGTTGGCATTGTATAGTTCATGCCCGGATTTTATCATAATGAGAGAAGATAATCAAGCGTTTTCTGGCGTCGTAAAATAGTTGCATAAAAATAGGCATTTTTTTTGGCTTCTTCACGTGCTTTTTCATCTTTGATATGGGAAAAAAATTCTTCAAGGTCTTTGTTCTCAATGGTGATGTGTTCTTGTTCGGCGATCTCGCCCAATATGAATTCAAGCGCGTACATATCTTCTATTTCTTTAGTAAATTTCATTTTGATGCTTTCAATGGTTTCATTTTTTGATTTCAGATACGCGTCAGTACTCAGTCCAATTTTTCTCACATCGTCAACTAACTGAGTAAGACGTTTTTCAAGCTCGCTTTCTATAAGGAGATGTGAAATATCAACAGTGGTACTCTTTAAAAGAGTGTTTAGTGCTGATTGAGTCATTTTATTTTTTTGCTCCTCTTTTTCTTGAGGTGTCTTTTCAGTGGGATCTTTGGTTTTGCCAGGAACCCAAATATCTTCTTTTTTATGTTCGGCTAATACTTTTTTTACGTGTTCTTTATATTGATCAAGATTTACCGTTGGTTTTTCCGCGATGGTTATCCTTATTTGCCAATCTTCTCCTTCTTTTGCGTGGATCAGTTCTATTTTTGGCGATATGATGGGTTTGAGGCTCTCTTTTTTTATGAGTTCTTGATATATTTCAGGGAGCATTTTTTGCAGTATTTTCTCGTAGACTGTGTCTTTCTTGATCTTCTTTTTTGCGATATCAAGGGGAGCTTTTCCTTTTCTGAATCCCGCTATCTCAGTTTCTTGTGCTATGAGGTTTATTGTCTCATCATATTTGTTTGCTACGCTCTCTTTTGGAATGGTGATGACATATTCTATTGTATGCTTGGGAAGAACTTTTTTGGTAAAATTATACATATTTTTTTTGACTCATTTGTGCCGGAAAGAGGACTTGAACCTCTATGGGTTACCCCATACGGTCCTAAACCGTACGCGTCTGCCAATTCCGCCATTCCGGCTTGTGATCCTCACGTTTTCTTCGGCTCCAGCATTCTTGCATTTTTATAATGTGAAATTTATTTCCTGCATTTTGCTTTCCTCATTATAAAACTGTTTTTTCAAAAAATCAACTCTCTGTGCCCATGTGGGTGATTCAGAATAGATGCGTCCGATCTGTACGGTATCTTGAGCACCACGATTAACATATCGCTCTCTTAATCCTTTTGCAACTGCATTGATGGCATCTTCCCATTGAGAGAACACTATATATCCCCTTCCCCATCCGAATGGATTATGCGAATCAGGGTAAATAAACTTGCCAAAAGTAGACTCAAGACCTGCTATGGCAGGGAGAAGATAACAGTCAAGATCATATTTGACACATGCCTCTATGAAAGTATCGGCGTTTTCTGTGAGGGGTGAATCGTAGCGATTAAGTACTTTTTTAATGACTGCTTTCTTAATAAGCAACAGATTGGTAGTCTTATCAGTTTGTGCTGTATTTAATTCATATGCAATATGAGCAGATGCTCCTGATATCTGATCACGCGCAAAGACCTGTCCCTGATAGGAAGCACAAATGAGCACAAAAAGTATAAGAGAGAGTGTTTTTTTCATATAGATATATACCGCTTTCAGAGA
>CAYJVA010000002.1:0-5037 GCA_964373465.1 uncultured Gammaproteobacteria bacterium | reverse complement strand
CAATTTGTTTTGCAAATTGAACTACGATGGGTATATATGGGTGACCCCATTTAAAAAAGATCCCAAAGCATATTGGTTTTTACACCTATATACCTTAGGATCTATCTGATAGTATATCATATGTTATAGGTTTGTCAAGTGGAGAAATGAAGCCCTTTTTACTCTAATGAAGTGATAAATAAGTTAATACTACGAGCCCAACTGCCCGGCGAGTTGGGTGTGTATTTGCTCATAATAAGTTCTGGAGTAGTATATCCTTTATCTAGATAATTTGATTTAAGACCGAGAGCTACCGTCTCAATCGCTTCCTCATATGAAGAAAACCTTGTGACTAAAGAGCCATATATACCATATCCCCAACAGTTATGAGAGTTTTCTGGAATATATTTACAGAGTTTTGATTCTTGCATAGCAATCGCAGGGAGCAATCTGTAGTCAAAATGATAGGTATCAGAGATTTTTACTATTAAATCAGCATAATCATACAGTGAAGAGTGATATTTGGCAAAAAAGGATCGTAGATTGTCAGCTCGACCGTCGCCTATCGTGATTGAATCTGCGATAGATCCGAGTACATGATTGTTATTGTACGGAGAGGCACTGGTGTAGGTGGTCCTTTTGGTTCCTTCAATCTCGGTAAGAATTTTTTGCTCACGATTATAAAGGATGGAATGCGTATATCCATATGATATAAAGTAAAGATTTAATCCAAAAAGTATAAAAAATATGATTAGTAATGCGAATTTTTTGGCAATCCTCATAAACTAATAGTAGGCAAAAATAAACGTAATGTCAAGGTAAAATACGATAGAAATAAGTGGGAAAAGGAACATGCGATATGGTTTGTTGTAAAAAAGCTTCCCATCCATCTATCTTAAAACCATGAGAGATGACAAGTGTATTTTTTTTACATTCTTTGATAAATTTCTCTCTTAATTTTTTTAAGGTGTTTGGCATCAAAAAAAGGAAAATAACATCAGCCTTGGTCACGTCGGTTTTAAAAAAGTTTTCACGCTTAAAAGTGATTGATCCTGATTTAAATGGGAGCTTTTGTATTCTGCAATATAATTTTGACCACAATAAAAGTAATGGGTGTATTTCAACGCCAATACCTTGTACTTTATATCGTGATACTGCAGTACGAATGACTCTTCCGTCACCGCTTCCTAATTCTATGAGTACTTGATCTTTTTTCAATCCAGCTTTTTTTAGAATATACTCCACTTCTTTTTGTTTGGTAGGTACGTAGGGGGAGCCCATCAGTTGTGCTATGACACTGAAAAGAGAGTAAACAAAAAGCATAATGGCAAATAAAAAAACACAAAAAACAAGAAAAGTATAAAAAATAAGATAGAGCATTCGTAGATTGTATATTATGTATAAGTGATTTTGCAAATAGTGGTATAATAAAAGGGTTGAGCGCCTGTAGCTTAATTAGATAGAGTAAGTGGCTCTCGCCCGCTATAGCCTCCGTAGCTTAACGGATAAAGTATCGGTCTTCGGAACCGATGATAGAGGTTCGATTCCTCTCGGAGGCACGTGTTGTTTTGGCGAGCGGGTCGAACCACTCAGAGTTGCAGGTTTGAGTCCTGCCAGGCGTACTATCGGTTTTAGTTGAACTGGTCCGAGATTAATTGGTGGTGTTAGCTCAATTGGCAGAGCGTCTCCCTGTGGAGGAGAAGGTCGCGAGTTCGAGTCTCGTACACCACCCAACTAGGTTGGTTTTCCAAAGGCGATGCGGTCGAGGACTACATTATCCATATTCATCATAAGCGCGGGAATGATAGTGAATTCTCCATATTTATCGTTTATTGCATCAAGCGCCTTTGATACTTTTTCCCTTTTGTGATCTATAGTATCAAAAAGCGATTGTTGTGCCGTTTTATTTGGATTAAGATCATAACAGGATACTGAAAGTTTAGTGACCTTTTTTCTTTCTGGCTGTTGATTGAATACGAGAAGTGCTTTTGTGTATAAGTCATGTGTAGTAGAGAATGATTGTGATGTTTTATGTTCTCTGTGCCAATACGTACCATCTTGATACAGGCAAGCGATATGAATGCCTTGCGTTGTGTATCCCGCGTGACGAAGTCGTCTACCCATTTTTTCGCACAACTTCATGATAACTTTTGACAGTGTTTCTGGATCTGAAGTAAACTGATTGAGTGCATACTCTTGACCATAACTTTTTCGTTTGAGCATGGCATCATCTACCTCAAAGCCACGCAGGCGAAGATACCAATAGTAACCAACAATGCTTTGAAAAACGCGTTGACGAAGCATGTGTTCGGGTGCTGTGAAAAAGTGCGTTACAGTAAAAATATTGCATGCGTTTAACCGTGCTTCAAAACGAGTATTGATCCCGGGAAGATCAGTGAGCGTCAGTGTTGAATACACTGATTGTAGATTCTGATAACTGATAAGATCAAGTCCATCGGGTTTATGTAGTGAAGCTCCTAATTTTGCCAAAAAGCGATTTGTCGCAATGCCAATACTGCAGGATATCCATTCTCCTATATCAGTGCGTAATCTTTGTTTTATTTCTTTTCCCACAGTGAGCAGATCTTTTCTCAGATATTTTTCCATACCAGTAAAATCAAGTACGATCTCGTCAATTGATTTGGGTGTCGTGTGCGGTGAATACTCTGTGCAGACTTCGCGAAGTTTGATATGTACATCTCGTACCAGTTGTGGATCAGGATCGCGGACAATAACATGAGCGCATAATAATCGTGCTTCTCGTACGGTCATGCCGGTTTTAATACCATATTGTTTGGCTTCAATGGAAGGAGAGAGTATACATCCATTGGGAGTGGTATATGCTGCGATTACTAATGGTTTGCCGCGAAGATGTATATGTGCTTGTTGTTCTATGGTGGCAAAACACGAGTTGAGATCAAGATGCATGATGGTTGGTATATTACGATTAACAGGGAGTTCCATCAGTCACCTCCTCCAGCGTCCAATGCAATGTTTCGCTATCGCATCGTAATCTAAAGTCCATTGTGCCATCAGTGACGTGAAAAATATGCATAATAGTTTTTCCCTTCCATATGCGGTGATAATAGGATTTTTTAGTAAATCTGTATTCTTTCCCTTGCCAACGCATTTTTTGTGGAATAACATCTCCCTTCATTCGATCATACAAAAGCATGACACTGACTTTTTCGTTGATGATCTCATTCATATTTAGTGAGCAAATTTACGAATCACTCCTTTTACGACTCCTCTTATCACCAGTTCTTGTGTGGGATAAAATCGTGGATATTTTGGGTTGGCCGCCTCAAGATAGACTTTCCGTTTTTTACGGTCCTTTTTCAGATATTTGAGTGTCCATTCGCGATCTATCTCGGCAAGTACAATATCTCCGGGATATGCATGATGTATCTGTTCAACAACGACAAGATCTCCTTCAAAAATCCCTGCATTCATCATGGAGTCGCCACTGACTTTGAGAAGAAATGATTTTTCAGGATCGCGGATCATATATTCATCAAGTGTGAAATAGTCTTTTGTCTCATCGGCGATGATAGGATATCCAGCTTTTACCATACCATAAAGGGGAAGACCAAAAAATTGAGAAGCGGGTGAAAGTTTGCCATTCACTTTTTCTAATATATTCTCATCTATCCATTTATATACAATATCATGAATGGCTTTTTTTGAATTAAGCTTAAAAAGCGCAAGCATTTCCTTATAACTGGGAAGACGATGATAAACGCGATAGAATTTTTTTACTTGTGCAAGTCTTTTTTCCATAGAGTACTAGTGTAGTAAACGATCGTTCACTTTGTCAAGGACATTTTAAGAATGCTTGACAAAGATGACATTTGAGATGTACAATTCAGTTGTATGAATATAATTACAACGTCTCTTTTAAGAAACAATCTGGCAGATACATTAAAAGAGATCTCAAAAAAAAGAGATTATTTTTTAATAACAAAAAAAGGACAGATAACTTCTGCTATTGTCAATATTGACCTGTTTGAAGATCTGCTTGCTCTTGTTAATAAAAAATATGTACAAAGCATAAAAAAAGCACGGACAGAATATAAAAAGGGAAATTTTTTTAGCCATGATTCGGTGTTTGGTAGTATATAATATTCATGAAGTATATAATCGTATATACTAAAACAGCCTTTAATGATATTAAAAAACTTGATGTTGTTGTTCAGAAAAGACTTGAGAGAAAAATGGTAACGCATGTCAAAAACCCATTGGTTTTTGCTAAAAAATTAACTCATTCAGCACTAGGGAGTTATAGATGGAGAATTGGCAATTATCGTATTGTTTTTGATATGGATAAAGAAAAAATTATTGTTTTACGCGTCGGACACAGAAGGGAAATTTATAGATAACGTTTCGCTTAAGGGCCACTAGCTCAACTGGTAGAGCGACTCCCTCTTAAGGAGAAGGTTTCAGGGTTCGAGTCCCTGGTGGCTCACAAAAAGTAAAAATCATAATTTATCCTTTCAAGAAAACCCGTTTAACCCCCGAGGTTAAATATCCGAGGTTAATTCTTAATCATAAAAAAATGCTACATTTAACAGAACATAATATAAAAACATATGAATGGAAATATGATGATAGAAATATGGAGACAGATTAGTGTCTTCCAGTCATTTCAGATATATGCAAGAGCATGCTTTCCCTGATGCTATTACGCGTTATTCACATGGATTTAATCAGCAGACATATATTCTCAAATAATTGGTATACTATTAAAAATATGAAACTTATAAGCTTTGATATACAAACAGCTTTTTTTACATCTGGATTAGTTTTTACTGATAAATTAAGTGTATCTTCTCAACTTATCAAGGATACTGATACTATTTTTGATGGAGACCCTATTATTTTGCCCCCTGCCGTCCAATGCTCCTCCGGAGTTTCCACGGATAATATTAAAGAGTAAGAATGAAAAATATGTTTTAGATATCAAATCATCAAAAATTGATTTTATCATAAAAGATGATCAAAAAAGTAAAACTCGAATGAACTATCCTGTGTTACTTATCAAGGATTACCAGAATAGAC
>CAYJVA010000001.1:0-28916 GCA_964373465.1 uncultured Gammaproteobacteria bacterium | reverse complement strand
ATCCCGCCAAAGGCGTGGATAAATTCAGCCTGCCCGACGGCAGGCGGGCATGACACATTTTGACACTGTCTTTATCAAACCCTGAACGATTACGTGGAAAGACTACTAACAAGAAAGCAAAATTTTTAAAGCTAAAAACGAAAGAAAAAAAGCTTAATCAACTACTTATTGATAAAGCCAAAGCATTAGTCTGCATTAAAGGGTATATCACCAACCTGGAATTACCTGACGAGCAGATCATTGCCTCTTATCATCAACTATGGCATGTGGAGCAATCATTTCGTATGAGTAAATCTGATCTTAAAGCCAGACCTATTTTTCACCATAACAGACATTAAAATGCTTATACGAAAATTACGATCAGGACACTAATTTGAGAAAGTCAGGTATTATCTCTTGCCATCCTTTTGCCCATTGAGGTGAAAAAGATAAAAAGATGAAAACTCATTATAAAAATAACTTCGTTAAACTTTAAGAGTTAATAACCATTCTCTCATTTCTTCAACGCCCTTTCTTGCTTTAATCAATTCTCCGGGAAACCAATCCTGTTAATATTCTTTTATACGATCAAAACGCTCTTGTCTATTCTGTATCAATGTCTCAAGTCCATACCAAATAGTAGACCGTGAGGAAAAAATTTGTCTTTTCCTCTTTATCATTTTTTCTTCTAACTCATCAACATGTTTGATCTCGCTCAAATCAATATAATCAGAATCTACTTCATATGATACATCCCTTATTAATCCTCTTCTTGATCCGAAATATTCTTCAGAAAACCACTCAAGAATTCCGCAAAGATATACCGATCTATAAAAATTTTGAGGTGCGTTATAAATATAAATGTCCACATCTGAACTAAAAACTGCGGGAATTATGATTTCTAATTCATGACCATCTTTTGGGGGAATAGGCATTGGCCACAAATGAGCTAAACGAGAGTATAAACGTTCACCACCTGTCCCCAATGACTGAGTTACTAACTGACAAGCTTTAAATCTAGTTAACGCCGTTTTTGGAAATTCTTCAGGCAATGTTTCATAGGACGCTTTATCCTTGCATATAAAATCAATAATTGTATTAAGAGACCTATCTAAAAAGGTTTTTTCATTATAACTGTTAACAACGATTGTTGGCTTATGACTTGCCACAATTGTTTTTTTTCATCGTCTTTTATATAACGATTTAATAAATATAAGGTAGGCTCACTCTTTTTTTTATGTAATTGACGCATTTCTTTTAACATGGACTATATTTTTACCTTTAAAATGAGAAAAATATATACTACATCTTAATCTCCACATCAATCCCTGCTGGAAGATCAAGATGCATGAGGGAGTCAATCGTCTGATTAGTTGGATTTATGATATCAAGGAGTCTTTTATGAGTTTTTAAGCCAAAATGTTCACGACTATCTTTATCAGTGAAAGTAGACTTATTCACGACATATATCTCTTTTTTAGTAGGGAGAGGAATAGGTCCGACGACTGATGCGCCTGTCTTATGTGCAGTGCCCACGAGCTTTTCACACGTCTCATCAATTAAACGATGATCAAAAGATTTTAATTTTATTCGTATACGTCCTTTTGGCATATTGTAAAAGAGCACTGTTATAGTTGTAATTAGTCAGAGTTGGTTGAATTAGTTATACCAATTAAACTAATTATAACCAATTAAACTAATTATAACTATTTAATAACTTTAGTGACTACTCCAGCTCCTACTGTGTGTCCACCTTCACGTATGGCAAACTTTACCCCTTCTTCCATAGCAACAGGATAGATGATTTTACCCGTGATTTTTACATTGTCTCCAGGCATCACCATCTCAACTCCCTGAGGCAATGTCGCCTCACCAGTCACATCTGTGGTGCGAAAGAAGAATTGAGGTCTATATCCAGTAAAAAAAGGAGTATGACGACCACCTTCTTCTTTAGTAAGCACATAGATCTCAGCTTCAAATTCAGTATGGGGCGTGACAGTACCTGGTTTTGCTATCACTTGACCTCGCTCTACTTGATTTTTCTCAATGCCACGAAGAAGCAATCCCACATTGTCTCCTGCGCGTGCTTCGTCAAGACTTTTCCGAAACATTTCAACCCCAGTAATGACTGTTTTTTGAGTCGCCTTCAGTCCCACGATCTCAATCTCTTCATTCACCTTCAGAATACCACGTTCAACACGTCCAGTCACTACGGTTCCTCTTCCTTGAATAGTAAAAATATCTTCAATTGGCATCAAGAAAGGTTTATCTATATCACGAATGGGATCAGGCACATATTCGTCAATAGTCTTCATCAATGTTTCAATTGATTTCATTGATTCTGGATCATCCTCTATGGCTTTAAGCGCCGAACCACGAATGATGGGTATGGTATCTCCGGGAAATTTGTATTTTTTCAGAAGATCTCGCACTTCCATCTCAACTAAATCAAGAATTTCTTTATCAGATACCATGTCTACTTTGTTGAGAAAAACGACTATAGCGGGCACATTTACTTGACGAGCAAGAAGAATGTGTTCTCGAGTCTGAGGCATTGGACCATCTGGAGCAGATACGACCAAAATCGCCCCATCCATTTGAGCGGCGCCTGTGATCATATTTTTAATATAATCAGCATGGCCGGGTGCATCAATATGAGCATAGTGTCTTTTTTCTGTCTCATATTCAGAGTGATGAAGATTGATTGTTACTCCACGAGCTTTTTCTTCTGGAGCTTTGTCAATCTCATCGTATTTCAAATCTTTTGCTAATCCTTTTTTGGAAAGTACATGATGGATAGCTGAAGTAAGAGTAGTCTTACCATGATCAACATGACCAATAGTACCAATATTTAAGTGTGGTTTATTTCTCTGAAAAACTCCTTGTGCCATAGGTGATTAAAATAAAAAAATTTTTAATAATTGGAAACTAAATTAAGGTAAATATATACTATCTTTACCAAAAATGCAATAGCAAATAACTACTTGCATTTTGTAATAATTACTATTAATATAAAATGAGATATGAGAAAAGTCAAGACGTTCTTATATATATTTACCAATTCTCTTTTCCCCTTAGCAGGGTATTATAAAAAAATACTCAAAACCCGTTTTGCTTTTTCATGCAAATATATAATCACCTTAATAGTAATTCTTCATATTCTTTTTGCTACTATTTTTTTTATTAAATTTTCTTTTGTAGATCAATCATTTTCTCAATTGAATAGAAATCTCTTTGAAATGCTCAACTCTTATCCATCTGATTTAGTTATTAGAATTAAAAATAGCCAGTTAACTACGAACTATGATCACCCTTATATCATGTGGTTTGATTTAAAAAAATTCCCTACTCCTGTTCTTGCAATTGATTCGTTTGCCCAACCTGAGAAAATCAATGAGTATAGGTCGCTCGCGCTTCTTCATGATAATGCTGTTACACTCAGAAACCCAAGAACCGGACGTATCTTATCCTACCCTTTTCCTCCACACAATGAATATCTTATCACCAAAAACAGAGTAACAAATATGCAGAATATACTTTTTGATACATTTGCTATCCGTCTCACTGTAATTATAGTAGCTGGATATATTGGTATAAATATACTACTGCTTTTCTCATTTATCATATTAAAAATAATATATCTTTTACTTTTCTCTTTCGTGCTTTTTTTTATTATGCGCTTTGTTCTCAAAAATATCCACGTGCATTATAAAAAAATAGTACAGATCTCTTTTCACGCCAGTACCATACCGCTTATTTTTGAATATTTAGTGATTACGTCTAAAATACGTTTTTCATTTGAAAAAGGAGGGTTTTTTGTATCACCATTTGGGATGCTGATATGGCTTATCTCAATAGTATATGGAGCATTTTTAGTCGCAGGCATATACGAAGCATATCATAAAGAAAATAAACATCCTCATCCTTAGTCCTCATTTTTTTTACCTCGTAACAATAATGAAAGCTCTTTTACCGAACTGACATTTTTTGAAGAATAAATTGATGAAAAACCAAAACGGCGTGCTTCTTTAATGATTTTATCTTCTCTCATGACTTTCCTTATTTCTCCTAAAAGCCCTATCTCTCCTATGAAAAGAGATTTCTGAGGTGCTAGTATGTTTTGAATTGATGAGATGATAGATGCAACAATACCACAATCTGCCGCAGTAGATTTGATCGCAACTCCTCCAACAATATTTACATAAATATCAAAATGATCAAGAGATAGTGACAAATTTTTCCGTATTACTGCCAAGAGTAACAAAAGTTTATTATAGTCTATACCCGAAGCAACACGACGGGGAATACTCAAAACACTTTCAACGACCAAGCTCTCAATTTCAAAAAAAAGTGGACGCGTTCCCTCCATTACTCCAACGATTGCTTTCCCGGGTACGTTTTTATGATCCTGATCAAGAAATACAGTCGCATTGTTTGCTTCACACAAACCCTCCTCTTTCATCTCAAAAATCCCGACCTCATCTGTTGATCCAAAGCGATTTTTATGCGCGCGCAATATACGATATTGAGACATACGATCGCCTTCAAAATACAATACACAGTCAACCAAATGCTCAAGTGTTTTGGGGCCTGCGATATCACCATCTTTTGTAATATGCCCTATGAGAATAACTGCCTTATGATTTTTTTTTGCAAACTCAATAAACTGAGCCGTCACCACTTTAATTTGTACCACACTTCCAATCAGTGCTCCAGCTGATTTTGAATATACGGTTTGGATTGAATCAACGACTACCACATCAAATTCCTTTATTTTTACCAAAAGACCTTTTATGATACCTTCAACTTGTACTTGATCAGAAAAATGAAATGAAGAATGGGTCAGGCGAGTACGCCTGGACCTTTCCTTAATCTGAGCTCCAGACTCCTCTCCAGAGATATACATAGTCCGCAGATTCTGAAGCGATTTCAAAAGGAGTGTTGACTTCCCTACTCCAGGTTCTCCTGCAAGTAAAATCACTGATCCCCGCACTATTCCTCCACCCAATACTCTATCAAATTCAAATACGCCAGTTTTTTTTCTATTCAGTTCAAGGGATGAAAGACTATCAAGCGGAGTAAAAATCGCAGGCTGAGTAGATTCTTCTCCTGTTTGTGGGGTCTCTTGTATCATCGTATTCCATTCATTACAAAAAGGACATTTTCCATACCATGAAGCCGATCCGTATCCACACGAAGAACAGGTAAATAAAGACATAGTAACTCATTGTATAACTTTATTACATGAAAATGCAAACGCCGGACACCTCGGGGGTGATCGGAACGAACTCCCCCGAGGTGTGAAATGTACACATTCTCATTGACGAGGGATATATTTACTTTCGAGATTTTACTTCTATCTTCTTTGGCTTTGCTTGTTCTGCGATATGAGCCCTTATAGTCACAACACCTTCTGATACTTCCGCCTCAATGCTTTTTTCATCAATTGCTCTTGGAAGTACTGTCGTGTAATTAAATGAGGAGACTTTCTCACGTCGGTACACGACTTTTTTCTTTTTCTTTTCTTCTTCTGATTCTTCATATCGCGCCTTAATACGAAGCACTCCATCTTCATAAGTCACCTCAACCTTATCAGCGGGAATACCTGGCACTGCGGCTTTGGCAACTATAGAATCACCTTCTTCATAGACATCCAAACCTTCAGTCATGCTTACTTCAGGCCAGTCTTGTTCATTGTCCCATGATACTGGTCTGAAAAATGATCTGAATGGACTGAATGGATCAAGTCTTATTATCGCCATATTTTTTCACCTCCTTTCTAACGTGTGATAAAAATATTATAAAAAACTGTTATTAGCAGAATATCATATAGTCTGCTAATTTGTCAAGAGGAATTTTTATATGTGCTTTGAAAAACTTTTATATGGTATTATATGTATACTTATCGTAGTTGAAATTGCAAAACCTCCGATTCGGAGGTAAAAGCAATTTCAACGTATGAGAGGTTATACCGCTGTAAGATGATTTATCTTTTTGCAATTTCAATCCGATTAAATCGGATTTCATCTGAAAGGGGTATAATAAAAATAGGTGGCAGTTATCCTTCGGAAGATTATCATTGCCAGCGTAGCTCAGGGGTAGAGCAACCGTTTCATAAGCGGTCGGTCAGAGGTTCGAGTCCTCTCGTTGGCACAAAAGGATAACTATAAAAATATCAGTTATAATTTTGAAATCATATGAAAAAAGAAATAAACCAAAAAAGATCTCCACGAAATCGCACTATAAATTTGAATGATGAGGATATCTCTCGACTGCAAAAACATTTGATTAAACTGAAAGAACCCGTATCTTTTGATAAAATTGAAAATAAAACATTACATCAGGATATTTTTGAAGCATTAGAGTATTTACCTGATAAATTTGTTGATCTTGTTTTTGTTGACCCACCTTACAATTTAAGCAAGACGTTTAATCTTACTTCATTTAAGGCAATGGAGTCAAAAAAATATGAAGAATGGTTAAATTCCTGGGTTCAAAAAATAATCCGCCTATTAAAACCAAATGCCTCATTTTATATTTGTGGCGACTGGAAATCATCAGGAGCTATCTTTAATGTTACAAAAAAGTATTTTCAAATTAAAAATCGCATTACTTTTGAACGAGAAAAGGGACGCGGCGCAAAATCAAACTGGAAAAATTGTTCCGAGGATATATGGTTCTGCACTTTATCGGACGATTATCATTTTGATGTTGATGCAGTTAAAATAAAACGTAAGGTGATAGCACCTTACAAAGACGAAGAAGGAAAACCAAAAGATTGGGAAGACAACGAAGGAGAAAAATATAGGATTACTCACCCATCTAACATTTGGACGGATATTACAATTCCATTTTGGTCTATGTCGGAAAATACTGACCACCCGACTCAAAAACCGGAAAAACTCGTTTCAAAAATAATTTTAGCAAGTTCAAAACCAAATGATGTAGTTTTTGATCCATTTTTGGGATCAGGCACTACTTCCGTTGTCGCACGAAAATTAGGACGGAGATATGTGGGGATAGAAATTGACAAACTATACTGTTGTTTGGCAGAGAAACGATTAGAAAACGCACAATACGATAATACAATTCAAGGATACTCAGACGGTGTTTTTTGGGAAAGAAATACTTTGAATGGACAGTCAAACGGAAATAACAAGAAAAATAAAATTGAATTAACAGCAAACTTATTTAACAACCAACTTATATGAAAAAGAGTTCAATTTTCTACGGAAATACAAACAGAGAAATGATTGAAAGAAAAATTCAGTCACTTCTCAATAAACAAGAAGATTTCTTATCTGATAGAACAATTGAAAGTCCTCGCGCTGTTGGCGATGCTATTGAAAATATAATAGTCGAAAATTTCAAAACAATACTCGGTAATCTTGCCAGTGAATATTCCTCTACTTTTGCTCGACGAGCAATGGCTGATTTAGCTTTTACCGATAAAGATGGATTTTATTATATAGTTGATGTAAAGACTCACCGACTGGATATACCGCTTTCAGATGAGATTGCAACAAATCGTCTCATCTTTCCCGCAAAGCGGGATCTCGTATGCGATGATCAGCGGCATAACCCTCCGTACGTCCCGCCATGGCGGGACTACGATGGGTATAACGACAAAAAGTTCAAAGAAATATTACATTACAGCGATATACCTCAAATTGGAAAAGTGGTAGATTATAATAGAGAAAAAGCATATTATCTTGACTTATTCAAAAACAATCATTTTGCGCTCATCCGTAAAGAAAATTTAAACGATAATGGTTTTATTTGTACATTATTTATTTTTGAGAAAGAGAATAAATAAAATATGAAAAAAATAGGGTATTATCTCGCACTAACAATTATATTAGTAGGAGGGCTTTTTGGAGTGTGGAAGTTGACGTCAAAGCCACTGGAAACAAAACCTATTGATTTTACCCTCACTAAAAATGACAGGATGTAAGGAAATAAAGAGTCAAAAATTCAATTGATTGAATACAGTGATTTTCAATGTCCTGCATGCAAAGCATACTCTCCCATAGCGAAACAAATTGCAGACGAGTTCAAAGATAAAATCGCATTTGTCTATCGACATTTTCCCCTTCCTCAACATCAAAACGCTCAAAAAGCCGCGTATTCTGCAGAATCTGCAGGAAATCAAGGAAAATTCTGGGAAATGCATGATCTTCTTTTCAAAAATCAAGATAATTGGTCTAATAAATCAAACGCCGATGAATTATTTCTTTCTTATGCGAAAGAATTAAAATTGGATGAAGAACAATTCAAAAAAGATATGGAATCAAAAACAATCAAAGAAAAAATTGATACTGATCTATCAAACGGTCAAAAGGCTGGCGTCAACTCAACTCCTTTTTTTTTCCTCAATGGCCAGAAACTTGATAATCCTCAAAACTTTGAGACATTCAAAAAAATCATAGAGGAAGCATTAAAAGAGGAAGCATTAAAAACTTCAAATTAACTGAACTCATACCCCACACTATTAAATCCGTATGGGAAAATTTGATCAGGTTGAGACCCTCTTGACGATTAAAAGCTTGAACCACCATATAGCCCTCTTTGATCAAAATATCATGATATAGCTTCTGTGTAATCCTATCATCATCAATGATTGCGATTTTCTTAGGTAAACTATTCATTTTCTATGAGAATATACGATTATTACGATTATATATTCTTTTGCAAGAGTATTTTATACCCATCGTAGTCCCGCCATGGCGGGACGTACGAAGGGTTATACCGCTGTAAAATGAAACATATTCTTGCAATTTCATCTGAAAGCGGTATACAAAGTAAGCTTCAAAAAGATAATCGAGGAACTCGATCAAAACTTTCTCTATCTTCAACAAAAACCCCCCGCTGCGCCTTAAAATAACCTGCAATTCCAATCATCCCTGCATTATCACCATAAAGATATGGAAATGGTGGAAAAAATACATGCCCTCGCATATTTTTAACCACACTTCTTATTTTTTTCCTGAGATATATATTTGCGCCCACACCGCCTCCAACCAAAATACGATTAACACCAGTGCGTTGGATTGCATTTTTAAGTTTGACCAAAAGACTATCACATACTGCTTCTTGAAACGAGCTGGCAAGATCTGCAAGATGAGTGTTTTTTTCATCTTCGCTTATTGTTTTAAGATAATAAAACAATGAAGTCTTCAAACCAGAAAATGAAAAATTAAAATCTTTTGATAGAGAGAGTGGTCGCGGAAACTGATGGTAGCGCGGATCCCCCCTTTGAGCCAACCGTTCAATCACCGCACCTCCCGGATATCCCAGTCCCAACATTTTTGCCGCTTTGTCAAGAGACTCACCTGCCGCGTCATCAACAGTCTCCCCAATTATTTGATAGGTAAGATGTGAAGTAAATAAAACCAACTGTGTGTGTCCACCAGATATGAGAAGTGCGATATAAGGAAAATCAAAATCCCTGTGCGGGTTACCCTTACTATTTTGCGCAAAACAAGAATAAATATGTCCTTCCATATGATTGACAGGAATAATTCTTTTATCATATTTCTCTGCTAATTCCCTAGCCTTGTTTACTCCTACTTCAAGCGCTGGCGCAAGCCCAGGCCCATACGTCACTGCTATATACTCTATGACTTTAGACTTTAGACTTTTTCCCGCAGAGCGGGATCCCGTCATGCGGGAGACTTTAGACTTCTTGAGCGCGTTTTCAATCACCCAATCAATCCTCTCTTCATGAGCGCGTTTTGCCAGATGAGGTACTACTCCACCCCATGGCGAATGAATTAAAACTTGTGAGAAGATTGAATTGGCAATAATCTTTCTTCCCTCAGTGAGAGCCACTGAGGTCTCATCGCATGAGGTATCAATCGCAAGAATTAACATAGAGCTGATTTTTTCTCATGATTAAATATGCTACTTTGGATAGTCCTTTGTGTTGCTGTTTTGTATATGATACGAACATAAATTATCAATCCTTTTTTTTGAAACTGATCAAGCAATGCCGTGCTTTTTTCACCCCATTCAATACAGATTATATTTTTGGGCTTTAATAGATCGTATATTTTTAAGTAATGAAATTCCTCTTCATATTCAATCGCGTAAAGATCAAAATGATACAATTTCTTAAGTTCATTTTTTGAGATGGGATATTCATAATAGATGACAAAAGTCGGTGATACTATTCGACTCACTCCAAGCTCCTCACCAATTCCTTTCACAAGGACTGTTTTCCCTGCACCCAATTCACCTTCAATCAAAAATATCAATGGTTTATTCTGAGCTATTTTAAGATATTTTCGTAAAAGCAACGACCCGATCTTTTTCGTGTCGTTTGGATTATTGGACGAATAAAAGTCTTTTTCTTTCATTCTCTCATAATTCCCTTGCCGTAATACACGCACAGAGTCTCCGGTCAAATCAATCACTGTTGAAGGTTTGTTGTAGGGAAGTGTTCCACGATCAATAATCATTTGTATATATTTCTTTTTTTTATCAGATAAAGTACTGAGTAAAGATGGTATTGAATAATGAGGAGATCTTCCCGATACATTTGCTGAGGTAGCAGTAAGAGGCACACCATATTGAGCAAGAAGTTTATTAATAAAAGGATAGTCTGGTATGCGTATTCCAAGAGTATTTTTCTCTGATAGAAGACCGTGCGCAACTCCACTTTTATAAGGCAAGACTACCGTAAAAGGACCTGGGATCAATTGAGATATGGTGCTCATCTGCTTTTTATTTATAGAAACTATACTACGTGCTTTTGATAGATTGTCTACAAATACAGAGATTGCCTTTCCTGGAGGTCTTTTCTTAAAATCCAAAAGTGTATTTATTGCTATCTGATTTGTTGCATCGGCAACAAGAGCATATACTGTGTCTGAAGGAACAATAACAAGACCACCTTGACTAAGCATATCACAGACAGAATTGATGATTTTTTTCTCTTCTGATTCAGAATAAGATAGTATCTGCATAATTTATTGCTTCACATTGTATCAAAAATCTGCTACAATAGCGTATGATGGCAGAAATAAATAATCAACAATCAAGAAATAATAACGGGAAAAATGGCTTACCCCGTGGTAAAAAAAGAAAACAAATTGTTGAACTTAAGTTTAACCTCAATATTAAAAATCTTTTTATCATATTTTTTATAGGATTTTTTCTTTTCTCAATATATCTTTCATTCAAGGATGTCACCAAACTGTATCCTGAAAAAACTCTTACCCAGACAATCCAAGATATTAAAAATAATAAGGTAAAAAAAGCAGAGATTATCGCAAATAAAGTCATACTAACCTATAAAGATGAATCCAATGCAACGACTACCAAAGAACCTGATGAAAGTTTTATCAAAATATTAAAAGACAGTGATGTTGATCCATCCAAAGTGACAATACAAGTCAAGGATACACAAGGAGGATCAGCATTTCTTAATTTGCTTGCAAACATCATCCCGACAGTACTCATGATTGCATTTTTCATATTTATTTTCAGACAGGCGCGAGGAGCGCAAGATTCAATATTTTCCTTTGGACAATCACGGGCAAAAAAATATTCCAAACAAATTACCCGTATCACGTTTGCAAATGTCGCAGGTGTTGATGAGGCAAAAAAGGAGCTTGAAGAAGTCGTAGATTTTCTCAAGCATCCAGAGAAATACGCCAAGCTTGGAGCTCGCACCCCAAAAGGAATTATATTAGTAGGACCGGCAGGATGTGGTAAAACATTACTGGCAAAAGCAGTCGCAGGAGAGTGCAATGTGCCTTTTTTCTCCATTGCTGGATCTGAGTTTATGGAAATGTTAGTTGGGATTGGCGCGGCTCGCGCACGAGATCTTTTCGCAACAGCAAAAAAAAGCGCCCCCGCCATCATTTTTATAGACGAGATTGATGCGATAGGACGCGCACGCTCTGTAGGTGGCGCTCTCTCAGCACATGATGAACGTGAGCAAACCCTGAATCAAATCCTCGTTGAGATGGATGGATTCTCACCCAACGAACGCGTGATTGTCATAGCCGCGACAAACCGAGGAGATCTGCTTGATCCTGCGCTTCTTCGCCCGGGAAGGTTTGATCGGCGTATTTTAGTTGACTTTCCTGATCTTGAAGGACGAAAAGCTATCCTTGCAATCCATGCAAAAGGCAAACCATTTCTCTCTTCAGTCTCATGGGAAAAAGTCGCAAAACGAACTGTTGGTTTTTCTGGCGCAGATATTGAAAATATGCTGAATGAAGCCGCGATACTTGCCGCTCGTCAAGCAAAAAAAGATATCGCCATGGAAGACCTTGAAGAAGCCGCGACAAAAGTAAAACTCGGACCTGAAAAAAAACGTTTGCAATCAGACATGGATAAAAAAATCACCGCCTATCATGAAGCTGGACATGCCATAGTCACTCATTTTCTCCCTACCATGGACCCAGTACATCGCATCTCCATCATCTCGCGAGGCATGTCTCTAGGATTTACACTTATCCCTCCGGCAAAAGATAGACTGCATGAGACAAAAACACATCTTTTGGAAGTCATCACCTCTTTGATGGGAGGGCGCGGGGCTGAAGAAGTCATTTTTTCAGAGATTACGACAGGCGCCGCAAATGATTTTGATCAAGCCACACGCATCGCAAAAGCTATGGTGGTTGAATATGGCATGAGTTCTCTTGGACCTGTCAATTTTGGTCCGACTTTTGATGTAACTGAATGGGGAAAAGGATTTTATGAACAGTCCTCAATCTCTCAGGAAATGCTGGGAAAAATTGATAGCGAAATAAAAAAAATACTTGATGAATGTTTTATCAGAGCAAAATCACTCATAGTGGACAATCGGGATAAACTTGATCTTGTAGCTGAAGAACTCATCAAAAAAGAGGGAATTGATGATGAAGAATTTATACGATTAGTCGGTGATAAAAAAACAACATGACGAATACTCTTCTTTTGATTGACGGAAACGGATTATTGCACCGTTCATTCCATGCGCTTCCCCATTTCACCATGAAAAATGGTCAACCGACAAATGCGATATATGGCTTTGCAACTATGTTATATCGTGCAGTATCGGATTTCAAACCAACTCATATTGCCGTTTGTTTTGATACACCCGTACCTACTTTTAGAAAAAAAATATTTAAAGAATACCAGATACATCGTCCGAAAATGAAAGACGAATTAAAAAGTCAAATCCCGTATGTCAAAGAGTTTCTTGAGACTGCTCGTATATCATATTTTGAAAAGGAAGGATATGAGGCTGATGATGTGATCGGAACTATTGTCAAGAAAGTGAGGGGAAAGATGCGCATACTTATCCTGACCGCTGATCGAGACATGATGCAATTAGTAAGCGACTCAACATATGTCATCACTCCACAAAAAGGGCTTTCTGAAATCGGCGTGTACACGATAGAAAAAACAATACAAAAATTTCTAGTGACGCCATCACAAATCCCTGATTTGAAATCATTGACTGGGGATGCGTCAGATAATTACAAAGGAGCGGATGGCATAGGTCCGAAGACTGCCGCACAACTTTTGATACGATTTAAGACTCTGAAAGGAATATACGACCATATTGATGCTATTGCAAGCACGCGGATAAAAAAGAGTCTTCTTGCGCATAAAAAACATGCGCTTCTCTCTCAACGTCTCGCGACTATCATCACAGATGTGCCCATTGATTTTGAGGTAGAAAAGTGCTCTTTTGAAAGTTATAATGAAGCGCTCAAAAGCTTTTTTTTTACCATGGAATTTCATACACTGATAAAGCGTTTCTTCCCCACAGTCAAAAAAAAGAAAGAAAAGATAAATGATAAAAAACAATTAGGACTTTTTTAACTATGATAACTCCAGATATCAAGCAAAATCTTATCATTACGCTTTATCTTTCATTCACTCATAACTATATTCTTTTTGCGTATCTTACTGGACTTTTTATATCAATCATCATTGCAATCAAACGTCCTTCTCGTTTTATCATTCTGATGCTTATTGGTTTTGCTATCCTTGCATTTTCTTTTGAATACGACAAACATATTATCGTGTCTTTTCGTGATCAAACAATGACCTCCCTTATAACGGAAACTCCTCATTATAGACTTCAAAAATATATCAATCTGATCATCTCCGAAGCCATTCCCATACTTCTTTATCTGACTGGTTGGATTTTTATTTATAGTGGGATCATAACTGCAGGTTTACAAAAAAGAAAAAAAGAGTAGTATGTAGATATATGAAAATAGAAAAAATATACGCCATTGAGATTCTTGATTCGCGGGGAAATCCGACGGTGAGAACAACAGTCACGCTTAACAATGGAGTGAAAGGATCGGCGTCAGTCCCGTCTGGCGCGTCAACTGGAACACATGAAGCATATGAGCTACGAGATCATGATATGACCCGATATGCAGGAAAAGGAGTGTTGAGAGCGGTTAAGCAGGTAAACACGCTTATTGCAAACCATCTGAAAGGCGCATCAATTGAAAACCTTGACAATCTTGACAAAAAAATGACTGAACTTGATGGAACTGAGAATAAAAAACGCTTAGGTGCAAATACAATCCTTTCTGTCTCACTTGCTCTTGCGCGTACCCTTGCAAAAACTCAGAAAAAACCACTATGGAAAACAGTACACGAATATTATTTTTCACAAAAAAAACCATCCTTTCCTCGTCTGATGATCAATATCATAAATGGCGGAAAACATGCAAACTGGAATTTTGATATACAAGAGTTTATGATTATTCCCAAGACTACTATCCCTCATGAAGGAATACGTATAGGCGCTGAGATTTTCCATCAACTGGGCACAATTCTTAAAAAGAATAACTATTCCACATTAGTTGGCGATGAAGGAGGGTATTCGCCAGCTCTTTCCTTACATAGTGAAGTATTTAATCATATGATTGATGCCATCATGCATACAGGACATAAAAAAACAATTGATGTGGATTTGGGGATAGATAGCGCCTCTTCTTCTTTTTTTGAGAATGGCTCGTATCACTTAAAAAAAGAGAATAAAACTCTGAGTTCAAAAGAATTGATGGAGTACTATATAGATCTGAAGACTGAATATGGCATACTGTCTTTTGAAGATCCATTTGCTGAAGATGATTGGGATGGGTTTATTCATTTTACACAAAAAGTCGGAAAAGAGACACTCGTGATAGGAGATGATCTCTACACCACTCAAACTGAAAGAATTAAAAGAGGTATTGCAGAAAAAGCAACCACTGCAGTTTTAATCAAACCAAATCAGATCGGCACTGTGAAAGAAACAGTTGAAGCTATCAAATTGTCGCAACAAAATAATATGAAAGTTATCATCTCTCATCGCTCAGGAGAAACTGAGGATCCATTTATCGCAGACCTTGCAGTTGCTTGTGGAGCTGATTTTTTAAAGTCTGGATCCATGTCCCGCTCCGAACGCTTGGCAAAATACAATCGGTTAATTGAGATTGAGAAATTGGAATTGTAATAATACCTAGGGTGCACATACAGTTTCACCCCTGGGGTGATATTTTATAAATTTTTTGGGCATACCGTTTATTATAAATAACCTATATCTTTTCTGTAATGCATTTTGTTAAATGTGAGAGGGTGACCGATAACCTTATAGGCTTTCTCAACAGCATGCGGCAATGTATCTGCGACGGCTGTTACTCCAAGTACTCGACCTCCATTTGTTACTATGTTTCCTTTTTTTAATATTGTGCCTGCGTGGAATACTTGTATTGATGGATCTTTAATCTGATTTAATCCTTTTATCACCTTACCGGTCTCGTAATTTTTTGGGTATCCGTGAGAAACAAGTACCACACAAACAGCAGAATCACGAGAGAATTTTACCGCGTGAGAAGCTAAAGTGCCTTCAACACAGGACAAAAGCAAGGGGCCAAGATCAGACCTCATCAGTCGCAACAAAGACTGCGTCTCAGGATCACCGAATCGAACATTATACTCAAGTACTTTTGGTCCTTGGTCAGTGAGCATAAGTCCAACGTAAAGCATGCCCTTATAAGGATTTCCCTCTTTTTTCATCCCTCTGGTAGTAGGTATAAGTATTGTTTTTGTTATCCTTTCCATAATCTGATGAGATACGTCTGCAGGAGCGTAGGAACCCATACCACCTGTATTTGACCCTTTATCATTGTCCAATGCCCGCTTATAATCAGCGACTGGCAATAGAGGCAATAGAGTCGTACCGTCACAAAAGGCAAACATTGACACTTCTTTTCCTTTTAGTTTTTCTTGTATGACAATTGTCTCTCCTGCCTTTCCACATGTGCCTAATGTCATTAAATCATTAATTGCTTGTTTCGCATCCTCTTGTGTCTCGGGAAGATATACGCCTTTTCCTGATGCCAAACCATCTGCTTTAATCACTACTTTCCATGGAGGATTCTCAATAAAACGAAGCGCTTCATAGGCAGTAGTAAAAACTCGTGAATCAGGATGGGGTATGCTATGCCGTTTCATAAATCTGATAGCCCAATCTTTACTTGACTCAAGTAATGCCGCTTCGCGAGAAGGTGCAAAAATAGGAAGTTTTTCTGCAGAGAACACCTGTTCTATTCCTGAAGCAATTGGTTTTTCAGGTCCGACGACAGTAAACGCTTTATGGTCTTTTGCAAACTGAGCAAGTTTATCAAAGTCTTCTACTCCAATATCAAGATTCGTCCCAAGCTGACCTGTGCCTACATTACCCGGGGCAAAATAAAGTTTTGGGACATAAGGAGAATCTCCAAGTTTTGCTCCTATGGCATGTTCTCTTCCTCCATTTCCAACTATCAGCACAGTATTTAAACGTTCATGAAACATTGTGTAAAATATTTTATCTGTTATTTACTAAAAAGTAAGCAGAAAATAAATCGTAAAAAAAGATTATTTTTTAATAATGGGCACAAATACACTGATATTGTTATCTTGCAAATAAGGATTTGGTAATATCTCTATGGTGACAAGAAAAATCCATACTGATGAGGCAAGTATAATACAAAGAAAAACAGTAAGAAAACTAAAACCTTTCTTGGGAAGAGCAACTCCTTTTTTAAGATATGCAGGATCAATAAATGTCTTTGTGTTTGACTGCTGTGGAGAGATTGTTTTACTAGAAGTTGCGATATTTTCCATACATAAAAGCTTACTATGAATACACTATACTGTCAAGAACTAAAAATGTATATGATATCCTCATTCTTTATTCAAATGACACTTCTTGTATTTTTTACCTGAACCACACCAACACGGATCATTGCGCATGATTTTTTTCTTTTGTGTGCCAGGTGGAGTAATTTTAAATTCATACGATGATGATGGTTGTTGAGGAGAAACGTGAGGAATTGATTTTTCTTGCTGTTGGGTCTTTCCCTTGCCAAGACGAAACGGATTCACGGCTGAAGCTGACTGATAATGCAAGTGAACAGATTGGGATTTCTTTTGCAAAGGTGAAGTATCTTGAGCTACTTCTATTCTCAAAATCCTTCTTGAAAAATCATACTTAATATTTGACAGGAGTTTTTCAAACATGGTATACGCTTCATTTTTATACTCTACCAAAGGATCAAGTTGTCCATACCCACGCAAATTAATACCCTCGCGCAGATCTTCAATCACAGTCAAATGCTCTGTCCAATAAGTATCAATAGTACTCAAATATATATTTTTGACTATCTCAAGCCATATGTCCTTTCCTATGGACTGTTCTTTTGCACGATAGGTATTTTCAAATTCATTCTCTAATAATTCAGATATTTTCTCTGTGTCAACGTCTTTAATTTTGTCGCGAAAGCTTTCTTTTTCCACAGGCACAATAGTCAGATATTCATCTATCATCTCATCCACCCGAGGTTCGTCAAGTCCCACGGTATGATTTGTGATGATGTGCATAACTTCTTCCTTAAAAATATCGTATATCTTTTGAGTAAAAATCTCATATGAATCACGCGTTCCTGCAGATAAAATACTTTTTCGCTGTTTATAGAGTATCTCACGTTGCTTGTTCAACACATCATCAAAATCAACAAGATGTTTTCGTATATCAAAATTAAACCCTTCGACCTTCACTTGTGCTTGTTCAAGAGCTTTTGATACGATCGCATGTTCAAGAGGTTGATCTTCAGGGATTTTGAAAAAAGTCATGAGTTTTGACACGTGTTCACCTCCGAAAATACGCATCATTTCATCTTGAAGAGAGACAAAAAATCGAGTCTCCCCGGGATCTCCCTGACGACCAGACCGACCGCGAAGTTGATTGTCAATACGCCGTGATTCATGTCTTTCTGTTCCCATCACGTATAATCCTCCAAGCGACACAACCTCATCATGATCCTCCCTCCACTTCTTCATCTCTTTTTCATATTCATTTTCTTGGACTTTTGACTTTTGACTTTGGACTTTAAACTTACTTGGAGGTTGTCCTCCTAATATAATATCCACGCCACGACCGGCCATATTTGTCGCGACAGTTACTGCATTTTTTCGCCCTGCATTACTGATGATATATGCTTCCCTTTCATGATTTTTTGCATTCAACATCTCATGAGGTATCCCTTTCCGTTTCAACAATGTTGAGAGAAGTTCATTCTTATCAATAGCAGTCGTCCCTACGAGTATTGGACGGCCAGTTTTATGCTGACGAGCTATCTCTTCAACAAGCGCGTTAAATTTTCCTTTGTCCGTCTTATATATGATATCTGAATGATCCTTCCGCACTAAAGGACGATGAGTAGGTATCGTAATTACTTCAAGTTTATAAATCTTGTGAAATTCTTCTGCTTCAGTCTCCGCTGTACCTGTCATACCGGCAAGTTTGTCATACATTCTGAAATAGTTCTGAAGAGAAACGGTTGCCAATGTTTTTGACTCACGTTTGATCGTCACATTCTCTTTTGCCTCAATTGCCTGATGTAATCCTTCAGAAAAACGCCTACCATGCAGAAGTCGCCCAGTAAACTCATCGACGATCACGACTTCATTATGAGCCACAATATATTCTTTGTCCTTTTTAAAAAGTGTCTGTGCTTTAAGCGCCGCTTCTATATGAAATAATGAATCAAAATCTTTTTCATAGATATTTGAAACCCCAGTCAATTGTTCAATTTTGAGAATACCCCTTTCAGTCAGATGTGCAGTATGTAACTTCTCGTCAATCACATAATCTGAGGATATCTCCAATTGACTCACTATCTGAGCATATTGATAATACTTTGAAGTATCTTCATCATACGGAGCTGATATGATGTGGGGAGTGCGCGCTTCGTCTATCAATACCGAATCAACCTCGTCAATGATCGCATAATAAAAACCGCGCTGTTTTAAATCGCGTGGTGAAGTTGCCATATTATCGCGCAGATAATCAAACCCGAATTCAGAGTTGATGCCGTAGGTAATATCTGAGTCATACGCTTCTTTTCGCGAGATCTCACGAAGATTTCTCAATCTCCAATCAGTTGCAGTATCATCAGTGAAATCCGGATCATACAAAAATGAATGATCAGATATGATCGCGGATACTGAAAGTCCAAGCATATAAAATACTTGTCCCATCCATCCAGCATCGCGTCGCGCGAGGTAATCATTCACAGTCACGAGATGCACTCCTTTTCCTGTTAAGGCATTCAGATACAAAGGCGCGGTAGATGAGAGAGTTTTTCCCTCGCCTGTTTTTTGTTCTGCTACTTTTCCTTCATGAAGCGCGACACCAGCCATAAGCTGTTCGTCAAAATGCCGTTCACCCAGCACCCGACGCGCTCCTTCACGAACCAACGCGTATGCCCATGGCAATACTTCATCTAAAGTTTTTTCACCATTTTGTATGTGCTTTTTCAAAATATCTGTCTCTTTTTTAAAATCTTCCTCTTTAAGGACACGTGCTCGATCTTCGTGGGTGTTGATCTCCATTACGATTTTACGCAATCTCTCAATCTCTTTTTGATTGTAGTCAAATAATTTTTTAAAAAAAGAAAACATACTGGTTTAAATGTCAAAATATCTTTTAAATTCTTGAATCATAGGTATTTGATTTAAATAAGCTGATGCGTCAGCATAGGACAACCATCCTACTTTTTTTTCTAATGGAAGCAATGTATCATAACCTTGAGGAATTTCTTGCTTATAAGATATTGCAGACAACATAAGACCAGATGTTACCTCTATTGGTTTTTCTACTACTCCTAAATATGGATGTATTCCCTGGTTACGCATTTCTATATTTCCAATCCACACATTTCCGTGTTCATTATGAAAAAAAAGATATTCTATTTCGCTATTATTTGATAATAGTAATTTACCATAAATGGTTTCTTTTTCAAAACCGATAGATTCTCTTATCATATTAAATTCCGCATTGACTTTTGTATAACAAGGATTATATCCTTCATTTTTAAACCTAATCATCTCTGGCTTTACATATTCAATGCCACTAGAACTTTTTATTGTCATGGGAAACTCATCTAATAAATCAATCTTCATACATTTGAGTGGTTCCATACCAACAAATCCTTTAATCCATGCATCCTTATCTTGAAAATGCTCATTGAAGGTCTGACTTTCATTAAAAGACCATTTATATATTGGAACAAGCCATTCCATAAAGTCTTTCTTTTCTGTTTGATTTTGGACATTATTTGAAGATATCATTCTTCCTAAAACCACTTGCAATGAATTAGGTAAATTAAGAGCGTGTTTAGGATATGCCTTAAAAAGTCGCCCGCTATCCCTACCAAACCCATGAGCGATACGCCATGTGCCATGAGATTGAGATTGATAATATACATTGAAATTGTATTTTTCTTTTCTCCATGACGCGCCGTAAAATTCCTTTGTACGATATCGTAGTTCAGGCTCTAATAACGCCAAAATTGCTGTGCTACCAAAAACACTATCTTTAAAGATTGGAGATAAAAAATAATGAGCGCCGTTTATATTGGAAAAATAATCATGTCTGAATTGTCCAGGCCAAAAATCACCCACATAATTTCTTAGATTATCAATATTCCCCTTAAATTTTCCTCCATCGTTATCAGGTCCTTGAGTTAAAATAGTATCAGAAAGAAGATTTACTTGGTTTTGGGAAATATTAATATCCACTTTTTTTATATTGAAACGTGGCTCATTAATACGTGTATTATTTTCTTTTTGTATAGATTGAGGTTCTGTAAAAATCATATAAAAAAAATTAAATGTTTTTACTTAGTATATGTTCAAATCCAACCAAAGATCGTAAAACCTGTGGAATAACTACACTTCCATCCTCCTTTTGATAATTTTCCAAAATAGCCACAAGTACGCGAGGTGAGGGAATGGCAGTGTTGTTCAATGTATAACAATACGCGGTTGACCCATCCTTTTTCCTATATTTGATATTCAGACGACGCGCCTGAAAATCCCCCATGAGAGAATTGGACGCAACTTCTCCCCAGCCTTTGCGATAAGGCATCCATACCTCAGTATCATATTTTTTTATCTGAGGCTCGCCCATATCTCCGGTGCACATAAGCAGTACACGATAGGGTAATCCCAACTCTTTGAGAATCTCTTCTGTATTAGTCTGCAATTCTTCATGGAGTTTTTTTGCCTCATTAATATCATCTTTTGCGATGATCACTTGCTCAATCTTCCAAAACTCATGGAGACGATACAAACCTCGCGTATCTTTTCCATACGAACCAGCCTCTCGCCTAAAGCAGGGAGAAAATGCAATATATTTTCTTGGTAAAGTTTTTTCATCTAAAATCTCGCCTGCATGATAAGCAGTCACTGGTACTTCTGCAGTCCCTGCAAGATACGCATCTTCATCATTAAGCTTGTACACTTCACCCTCACCCCATGGAAACTGTCCTGAGCCAAAAAGTGAAAATCCCTTCACGATTGATGGAGCGATAAGAGGTGTATGTCCTTTTGATGCTAACTTTTGAAACACATACCACAAAAGAGCCATCTGAAGTAGAGCTCCTTGATTTTTCAAAAAATAACCCCTAAAACCAGACACTTTCACTCCCCTATCAAGATCAATAATATCTAACTTTTTTCCTAAGTCAAAATGCGAAAGAGGCACGAATGAAAACTTCGGAATATCACCGCTTTTTCTTATCTCAATATTCCCTGAAGAATCTTTTCCGATAGGAACTTCATCAAGCGCTACGTTTGGAATTAATGAAAGCTCTTTTTGATACAATACTTCAATGTCGCTTCGCTCTTTTTCTAATTCTTTCAGTTTTTGTTTTATTTCCCTCCCTTTTACTTTTACCCCGCTCTGCGGGGTTACTTTTATATCATCATCTACCTTCTGTCGAGACAATATATTTCTTTCCTCCTGAAGTCTCTGAATAGACTTCATGAGTTTTTTTCGAGTATCATCAAGTGTGAGAAGTATATCAATATTAACAGAACGATTTTTATTCATCGCATTTTGAATGACTTTTTCCTTATTTTTCCGTATAAAATCTATGGATAACATATAATCGTAGTATACTTTATTTTTTATAAACCTAATTCAGGCGCGATGTCCTGCATGGCGCGAATTGCAAGTCCGATAAAATGATCAAGACTGATTTGTAGTCTCGTAGCGCAGAGACTGATATGGACTCTATTCACCCCAGAAGCAAATGAACGAGAGCCAAATTTTTTGAGCAGTGCTGGCACAGTGACTGATGATAATTTTTTATCTGACATAATAAGTGTCGTTGCCACAATAAGACCAGTAAGATCATCACAGATGTAAAGAGACCATTCCATGATATTTTTGGGTTCAGCTTCTCCATTGTGTGCGTGGTTATGGGAAAGAATAGTTTGAAATAATTCTTTATCATCAAAACCAGCTTCCTTCATCCACTGAATTGTTTTTCTCGTATGTTGGGATGGGTTATCTTTTGTCTCTTCCCAGTCCGCATCATGCAAAAGTCCTGCCAATGCCCATTTTTCTTCATGTGCATTAAAATGACGCGATAAAGCACGCATCACTGCCTCAACTGCCAAACAATGACGAAATAAATTTTGATTCTTCACATGAGCGCGTAGTATGGCAAATGCTTTCTGACGATTAACTGAACCGTGTTTGATGATAGACATATTTTTATGATAAAATGCTTTTTAATTTTTTACGAACTGCGGTTACACCAGTTTCCAATATTAAATCCTCCGCTCGAGGGCCATAAGTTGTGCCCGTAAGTAGATGATATAAAGCAGGAAATACATCTGACGGAACAAAATTGTTTTCTTTTAATACATTCATAAGCAGAGCGTTTATTTTTTCTTTTGAAGTCATTTTTGAAGATAATGCTGTGGCAACCTTCTGTAAAAAATCTTTTTGTTGTTGGGTATAGATAAACGGCGATCGATCTACACTCATTGAGGAGGCTGTATCTGACGATTCTGCATATGTGCGTAAATAAATACGTCCAAAACGTACGCGCTCTTTTAATAATTTCTTCTCACCCAATGTAAGTATCTCTCCCTTTTTGCGTGTAAAAAAAGATATAAGATCTTTTTTTTCCTTTATAAGATTCACCACAGTACGAAATCGTGGTAAAAAACACCGTTTTTTAGGAAGAGAGGTCACTGCAGACAACTCAACGATGCGACTGAAATCGGCAAGTACCTCACCTTTTTTTCCTTCAGGAATCGCTTGTTCTTGCCTGATAAAATATGCATCCATACACCGATCAAAATCATCAAAGATATTAAAAATAGTATTTTTCTGATAGGGATTAAAATCAAGCGCTGTCCCAATAGGTGTACGTACAATAAGAAATCGCAAGATATTGGAAGGTAGAAAGGTAGATACTTCTTGCGCTGAGACTCCAATTCCTTTTGAAGAAGACATTTTGCGCCCTCCCACCACAAACCACTCATAGGGAAGCGAATAAGGAACTGGATAATGCAACACTTCTTTACAGATTGCAGATGCAATATCATACGAACCTCCTGCTGACATATGATCTTTTCCTGCGCCTTCGACAGTAATACCAATCACTTTCCATTTTGCTCCCCATTCAACTTTCCATGGCATTTTTCCATTTCCATTAAAAGGTGATATTTTATCCTCATGACCACATCCTTTGGCCCATGCGACCATCTGTGGCATACAACGATAATACACCATTTTTCCATCCCAGCGATATACTTGTGTCGTCCCAACTTTTTTACATTTTTGACATACTGCTTGAAAAGGATGCCAATCCGACGGTTTGTCTGCTTTTGCGATGCGCCTATAAATATCTCGTATCTCACGAGCATGGTCAAGCACCTCTTGTATCACCCCGTTCATTTTTCCTGAAAGATACAATTCTGACCCCCACATGATATGAGGATGACAGTTGATTGACTCAAATACTTTCTGAAATTCAGACGCATAATAATGAGCATAACTTCTATATCCAGACTTGGGGGAAGGAATAGTGTAAAGTTGCATACCAGCGTACTGCTCCCATTTTCTAAAATCAAGATATGAAGGAATAGCATCCATAGGGTCATGATCTTCAAACACATAGGTAAATTGTGTCTTTATTTTTTCTTCTTGAAGTGCTTTATGCATCATATCATGGATCACAATCCCACGTAATGCTCCCACATGAATTCTTCCTGAAGGAGTTTTCATATCATCAACCCACTCAAGCGAAAGCTGTCTCTTTTTTATTTTTTTTACTTCTCGATCTACCCAGATCATAAGAAATTAAAAATGAAAAGTTAAAAATTAAAAGTCAAGTGCAACAGTCCATACATTACTGAATAGAGATAATTTTGTATGTAATAAGACCTACTGGTGCTTTCACAGCAAACTCTTCATTTGTTTTTCTCCTCATCAACGCTTTTCCCAAAGGAGATGTGTATGCAAGTTTCCCAGCGGCTATGTCAGTCTCAAGATCGCCGACAATCATATATGCTTCTTTTTTTCCCTCAGACTCTACTATAACACGAGATCCTATCTCTACTTTCTGCGCGGTCGAATCATGATTGGTCACCTGAACTTTTTTTAATTTATCTTCAATTTCTAAAATGCGAGATTCAATAAATGAAAGTTCTTCTTTTGCCGCTACATACTCACTATTTTCTGATAAGTCTCCCATCTCTCGCGCTTTTTTAAGGCGATCAATTGCTTTTTTGCGTTTTGTTTCTTTTAATTGTCTTAATTCGAGGTTCAACTTGTCATATCCTTCCTGAGTCAATAATATCTTCGTCTGCATAAAAAATAAACTCCTGTCAATAGGTAAAAAATAAAGAGCTTTATATGATAAACTATACTGAATTGTAGGTAAAAAGTCAAATGATACGGCGCGTTCGTCTAGTGGCCTAGGACAGTTGGTTCTCATCCAACAAATCACCGGTTCAAATCCGGTACGCGCCACAAATAGCAACCTCACACCTTGGAGGTGCAATATATTTGACACCTCGGTACTTTTGTAATATCCTGATACATATGCCTTCGCGAAGGGTGCCGCTTATAACTGATCAAATCTATCATATCTTCAACAAAAGCATTGATAGAAAACCAATTTTTGTCCATAAAAAACCAATAAAACGTGCTTATGATACTCTGTATTTTTATAGATTTAAAAATATTCCTACTCGTCTTTCGTATTTTCTGCACTGGTCAAAAGAAAAACAAGATCAATTTATTGAAAAAATAGAGAAGCAACACACAACTTTGGTTGAAATTATTTGTTATTGTTTAATGCCTAATCATTTTCACTTGATGCTTAAACAAAAAGAAGAACATGGAATAAGTAAATTTTTAAGTCAATTTCAAAATAGCTTTACGCGTTATTTTAATACCTTCACCAACAGGAAAGGTCATCTCTTTTTAGGTCAATTTAAATGTGTCAGAATTGAAACTAAAGAACAGCTTTTACATGTTTCAAGATACATTCATTTAAACCCTTATTCTTCTTATGTCGTGAAAAATCTTGATACTTTGCACAAATATGAACCATCCTCATTACTTGAATATATCAATAAACAAAGGGGTTTCTGTCATACCGATTTTATTCTTTCATTTTTTGAGAATGCAAAAAAATATCAAGAATTTGTATATAATCATTCTGATTATCAAAGAAAATTGGAACACATTAAACATTTGACTATAGAAAAAGATTAAAGAAAAAGTATTAAAAATGTATTAAAAATGTATTAAAAATACCGAGGTGTTATATTCATCACACCTCCGAGGTGATAATTTTTCATCACTTTGCATACACCCGGAAAAGTTGAGAGCCGATTTTTTTGAGCTTGAAGATTTTCAATGAACCGATTTCTGAAGTATTTCTCACATGAGGACCACCACAAAACTCCTTTGAATACTCGCCGATGAGATAAACCATGACCTCATTTCCATATTTTTCCTTAAAAAAAGCAGACGCGCCGAGTGCTTCCGCTTCTTTTTTGGGCATTATTTTACATATAACAGAAAGCGCTTCTTTAATTTTTTTATTAATAATCTCTTCAACTTTTTGCATGTCTTCATCAGTTGGTTTGTCATCCGAATAAAAATCAAAACGCAACCGCTCTCCTGTGATATTTGATCCCTTCTGACGGACTTTATCTCCCAACACATCCCGCAATGCTTGATGAAGAAGATGAGTCGCCGTGTGATATTTGACCACCTGTTCTGAATGATCTGCTAATCCACCGGTAAACATACCTGCCGATGAAGTACGAGACAATTCTTTATGTTTGTTAAGCTCTGCATCAAATTCCTCACGACTCACCCTCTCACCTCTTTGGCTTGCAAGCTCACTGATGATCTCAAAAGGAAATCCATAACTTTGATAGAGGTCAAACGCAACCTTACCATCTATGCTTTTCGCTTTTTGAAATAGTTTCAAACCCATATCAAGACTTGAGGCAAACCGTTTCATCTCATCATTGATCACAGAAAAAAGGAAGGTTTGATTTTGAGTGTCTCTTTCAATCCCGAAAGTCCCATCGTATGTTGCCAACACCCCCCGATCGCAAATCGTATCAAAATTGGGTGTCAAACCTCCTCCCAATTGATACATTTTGACTGCAGACCGTCGTAAAAGTCTTCGTAACACATACCCTTGTTCTTTGTTGGAGGGAACTACGCCTTCTTTGATGAGAAAGACAGAAGCTTTCAAATGATCAGCAATCACCCGCATATGTGCAGTATTTCTCTTATCTTCGTAGGATTTGTCTGTTTTTTCTACTATCTCAGCAATAATTTTGTCAAAAACATCAGTCTTAAAAACGTCTGGATCATTATTGAGAGCGGCCAAAATCCGCTCAAGTCCCCCTCCGAAATCTACATTTTTTTGTGGCAATTCGTTAAGAGTCCCCTCTTTCTTTTTTCTATATTGGATAAATACAGAGTTTCCAATCTCAAGAAACCTTCCACAATCACAATTTGGATGACACTCTGTGCCAAACCTTTTATCATGCAGGGTGCCAAAGTCATAAAAAACCTCGCTGTCTGGCCCTCCGATCTCGCCTTCTGGCATTTTGTCTGGAGTCCCTGCGCGAGACCACCAATTTTTCTCAACACCATACCACTGAATATGATCGTCTGATACTCCCAACTTCTTCCATAAAGAATACGATTCCTCATCTTTCGGGACGTTTTTATTTCCTTCAAAAACAGTCACATACAATTTTTCTTTAGATAGTTTCAGTTTTTCAGTAAAAAATTCCCACACCCAAGCAAGTTGGTCTTTTTTAAAATAATCTCCGAGTGACCAATTGCCCATCATCTCAAAAAAAGTGGTATGACGATTATCTCCCACCTCATCAATATCAACCGCACGAAAACACGGTTGAATGTTGTATAACCTTCTCCCTTGAGGATGAGGCGTGCCACTTAAATATCTTATCAATGGTTGCATGCCAGAACTCGTAAAAAGCGTCGTTGAATCTTCTTTCGGGACAAGAGAAACCGGAACAACAAGCGAATGTTTTCTTTCATTCCAAAATGTGTGAAATAAATTACGCAGATCCTGATGAGCTTTGATTGACATGATACAATAGTATAACAAATATGATCATCAAAACATCCGACCAAAAAAAAATACAATCATTCCTCTCTACTATTCAATTCCCCTATCCAGATTCGCATAAAGGACAAAATGGAAAACTACTGATTGTCGGAGGCTCTTCTCTTTTCCATTCTGCATCACTCTGGTCTGCTGCTATCGCCTCACGTATCGTTGATATGGTACATTATGCATCAACCATAGAAAACGAAAAAATATTTCGCGCACTGAAAACTAAATTTTTTGACGGCATTATTGTGAGTAAAAAAAATATACCCGCGTATGTCGCAGAAGATGATTGCATTCTCATAGGACCTGGAATGATGCGAGGAAAGATTAATCAAAAGTCTAAAATCGAAAGTCAAAAGTTTTCAGATATTCTGCATTTGAGACAAGAAACATATTATTCTTACGCGCTTATATATTACCTTATTACTCATTTTCCCCATAAAAAATTTGTCTTTGATGCTGGAGCGTTGCAGTTGATGAAAAAAGAATGGCTCTTGCTTTTGAAAACTCCCCCTATTCTCACTCCTCATCAAGGCGAATTTCAATCACTTTTTGACATACCGATTATCAACATGTCTCTTGATGAAAAAAAGAGCATATTAAAAAAAATAGCATATCAATATCGCTCAGTCATTCATCTCAAAGCCGTGAATGATCATATATCTGACGGCTCATCTCTTGTGGAGATTGAAGGTGGTAACGCGGGCCTGACCAAAGGAGGGACGGGCGACGTCTTAGCGGGTATCATTGGCGCGCTCAATACAAAAAATACTCAATTGAATTCATGCATCAATGCATCCATCATTCTCAAAAAATCTGCTGACAGTTTATTTACTACCTCTCATTTCTGGTATAATACAACTGATCTTGTTCTTCAAATCCCAAAAACAATGAAAGTATTAAGCGCCTTTTGACTTTTCAGACTTTATTTATTACACTATACCGTATGAAAAAAGAAAC